>DASWHY010000278.1:0-11710 GCA_036397955.1 Thermoanaerobaculia bacterium
ATGGAGAAGTGCACCTACTGCGTGCAGCGGATCAACGCCGCGCGCATCGACGCCAAGGTCGAGGGGCGGAAGATCCGCGACGGCGAGATCACCACCGCCTGCCAGCAGGTCTGCCCGACCGAGGCGATCGTTTTCGGCGACGTCAACGACCCGGAGTCGCGGGTCAGCCGCTGGAAGGCCGAGCCGCTCAACTACGGCCTGCTGGCCGAGCTGAACACCCAGCCGCGCACCACCTACCTCGCCAAGATCACCAACCCCAACCCGGCGCTGGCGCCGGCGGCGGCCGGCGACGAGGGACCGGCCGCGGCGCACGGGAGCTGACGGTGGCGGTCCCCGAACGGGTCCTCAATCCCGCCATCCGGCCGAAGCCGGAGACGCCGCCGGTGGTGGCGCCGGGGCACACCCCCGCCTCGGTCACCGACAAGATCAGCGCGATCGTCCTCACCCGCGTGCCGAAGTGGTGGTACCTGGGCTTCGGCGTCACTTTCGCGCTGGTCATGATGTTGCTCTGGTCGATCACCGTCCTCTTCACCAAGGGGGTCGGGATCTGGGGCATCAACATCCCCGTCGGCTGGGGCTTCGACATCATCAACTTCGTCTGGTGGATCGGCATCGGCCACGCCGGGACGCTGATCTCGGCGATCCTGCTGCTGCTGCGCCAGGAGTGGCGGACCTCGATCAACCGCTTCGCCGAGGCGATGACCCTCTTCGCCGTGGCCTGCGCCGGTCTCTACCCGGTGCTCCACTTGGGGCGCCCCTGGCTCGCCTATTGGCTCTTCCCCTACCCCAACACGATGGGGATGTGGCCGCAGTTCCGCAGTCCGTTGATCTGGGACGTCTTCGCGGTCTCGACCTACGCCACCGTCTCGCTGCTCTTCTGGTACGTCGGCCTGATCCCCGACTTGGCCACCCTGCGCGACCGCGCGTCGAGCCGCTTCTGGCAGATCGTCTACGGCTTCGGGGCGATGGGCTGGCGCGGCTCGGCCGCCCACTGGCACAACTACGAGACCGCCTACGTGCTGCTCGCCGGCCTGGCGACGCCGCTCGTCATCTCGGTCCACACCGTCGTCTCCTTCGACTTCGCGATCGGCATCGTCCCCGGCTGGCACGCCACGATCTTCCCGCCCTACTTCGTGGCCGGGGCGATCTACGCCGGCTTCGCCATGGTGCTGACGCTGTCGATCCCGCTGCGCGCCCTCTTCGGCCTCGGCGACTTCATCACCATGCGCCACCTGCAGAACATGGCGAAGGTGATGCTGGTGACCGGCCTCATCGTCGTCTACGGCTACCTGATGGAGGGCTTCTTCGCCTGGTACAGCGGCAACGAGTACGAGCGCTTCATGGTCGCCAACCGCGTCTTCGGGCCCTACCGCTGGCACTGGTACGCGCTGCTGCTGTGCAACGCCGCGGTGCCGCAGCTCCTCTGGCTGCGGCGCATCCGCAACACGCCGCTGGCGCTCTGGCTGATCTCGATCGTCGTCTCGATCGGCATGTGGCTCGAGCGCTACGTGATCATCGTCGTGTCGCTGTCGCGCGACTTCCTCCCCTCCTCCTGGGGCACCTACGCCGGCACGCGCTGGGACTGGATGACCTTCGTCGGCACCCTCGGCCTCTTCCTCTGCCTGATGTTCCTCTTCATCCGCTTCCTGCCGATGATCTCGATCTTCGAGATGCGGACCATCCTGCCCGGCAGCCGCGGCGGCGAGTACAGCGAGGTGCCGGCCGATGAGTGAGCGCGGCGCGGTCTACGGCCTGATGGCCGAGTTCCGCGCCCCGGCGGAGGTGCTCGCGGCGGCGCGGGCGGCGCGCGCCGCCGGCTACCGCCGGATGGACGCCTTCACCCCCTACCCGATGGAGGAGCTGTCGGAGGCGCTCGGCCACCACCACTCGCGGCTGCCGCTGATCGTCTTGGTCGGCGGCCTCCTCGGTGCGCTCGGCGGCTACGCCCTGCAGTACTGGGCGGCGGTCATCGAGTACCCGATGAACGTCGGCGGCCGGCCGCTGCACTCCTGGCCGGCCTTCATCGTGCCGACCTTCGAGACGACGATCCTCTGCGCCGCCCTCTCGGCGGTGCTCGGCATGTTCGCGCTCAACGGCCTGCCGATGCCCTACCACCCGGTCTTCAACGCCCGCAACTTCGCGCTCGCCTCGCGCGACCGCTACTTCCTGCTCATCGAGGCGGCCGACCCGCACTTCGACCGCGCCGCCACCGAGCGCTTCCTCTGGACCCTGAGCCCCGCCGAGGTCTCCGAAGTTGAACGCTAGGGCGCGGACCGCCGCGGCAAGCGGCGTCCAATTGATTGCCGCCGCTTGCGTCTGCCTGGCCGCCGCCGGCTGCCGGCAGAACATGCACGACCAGGGGCGCTACGAGCCGCTGGAGGCGAGCCCGTTCTTCGCCGACGGCGCCTCGGCGCGGCCGCTGCCGGCCGGCACCGTGCCGCGCGGCCAATTGCGCGCCGACCTCCCCGCCGCGACCGGCATCGCCGCCGACGGCCGCTTCCTGGCGGCAACGCCCTTCCCGCTCACCCGCATGGTGCTCGAGCGCGGGCGCGACCGCTTCGGGATCTTCTGCTCCCCCTGCCACGACCGCACCGGGAGCGGCCGCGGCATGATCGTGCGCCGAGGGTTCACCCAGCCCACCTCGCTCCACGACCCGCGGCTCAAGGGGTCACCGGTGGGCTACTTCTACAACGTGATGACCGAGGGCTACGGCGTCATGCCGAGCTACGCCGCGCAGGTGCCGCCGGCCGACCGCTGGGCGATCGCCGCCTACATCCAGGCGCTCCAACTCGCGCAGGAGGCGCGCCTCGCCGACCTGCCGCCGCCGCTGCGCCGCGCGGTCGAGCGCGAGCTCGCTCCCCGCCCCGCCGCGCCCGCCGCGCCGACCGCGCCCCCCGGAGGCCACCGGCCGTGATCGGCGAGGCCCGCTACGCCGCCCCGGCCGCGCTCGACCGGCTGCAGCTCCGCGCCCTCCTCGCCGGCGGCGCCGGCATCCTCCTCTGCGCCCTCGGCTACTTCCTCGACCGGCCGGCGTTCTTCCGCGCCTGGCTGGTGGGATGGCTCTTTTGGCTGGGGATCGCGCTGGGGTGCCTGGCGATCATGATGCTCCACCACCTGACGCGCGGCGCCTGGGGGCTGGTGGCGCGGCGGGTGCTGGAGGCGGCGGGGCGGACGCTGCCGGTGCTCGCCCTGCTCTTCGTGCCGCTCCTCTTCGGGCTCCAGGAGCTCTATCCGTGGGCGCGGCCCGAGGCCGAGGCCGACCACCTCCTGCAGGCCAAGGCGGCCTACTTGAACGTGCCGTTCTTCGTGGCGCGGGCGGCGCTCTACTTCGCGATCTGGGGCGGCTTCGCCTTCATGCTGTCGCGGCTGTCGCGCCGCCAGGACGAGACCGGCGAGCTCCAGCTCACCCGCCGCATGCAGCTCCTGGCCTCCGGCGGCATCGTCCTCTACTGCCTGGCCGCCAGCTTCGCTTCGGTGGACTGGCTGATGTCGCTCCAGCCGCACTGGTTCTCGACCATCTACGGCGTCTACTTCCTGGGCGGGCAGGGGATCTCGGCGCTGGCCTTCCTCATCGTCGTCGCCCTCTTCCTCTGGCGCCGCGAGCCGATGTCCGAGGTGCTCTCGCCCGGCCACTTCCACGACTGGGGCAAGCTCCTCCTCGCCTTCGTCATGCTCTGGACCTACTTCTCCTTCTCCCAGTTCCTGATCATCTGGTCGGGCAACCTGCCGGAGGAGATCACCTGGTACGCCGCCCGCACGCGTGGCGGCTGGCAGTGGCTGGCGATCGCCCTCGCCCTCTTCCACTTCGCGCTCCCCTTCGTGCTGCTGCTGTCGCGCGACCTGAAGCGCCGGCCGCAGCGGCTGGCGGCGGTGGCCGGCTGGATGCTGGCAATGCGCTGGCTCGACCTGGTCTGGCAGGTGGAGCCGGCCTTCAGCCCCGAGCGCTTCTCCTTCCACTGGCTGTACCTGGCGGCGCCGCTCGCCGTCGGCGGCCTCTGGCTCGCCGCCTGGGCGGCCGAGCTCAAGAAGCGGCCGCTGCTGCCGCTCAACGACCCCTGGCTGCCGGAGGCGCTCGCCCATGACTGAGCGCGCGCGGCCGCACCCGGACCACGTCGAGGGCGCCGGCCCGGAGGGCTTCGACCAGGAGGTGGACCTGCGCGTGGTGGCCTGGATCGGGGGGATCCTGGCGGGCGCGACCGTGGTCGTGGCACTCCTCATGTGGTGGCTGGTCACCGGCTTCGAGCGCTTCGACGCGGCGCGCCAGCCGGCGGCGCCGCCGCTCGCCGAGGCGCGGCAGCCGGTGCTCCCTCCCGGGCCGCGCCTGCAGACGGCCCCCGAGCGCGACCTCCAGGCGATGCGCGCCGAGGAGGACCACCGCCTCGGCGAAGCCGCCTGGGTGGACCGCGCCCGCGGCACGGCGCGCATCCCGATCGAGCTGGCGATGGACGCGGTGGTGGCCGGCGTGAAGCCGGCCGCGAGCCGCCAGCCGCCGCCGCAGACCACCGAAGAGGCGCCGCCGCCGCGATGAGAGCGCGCCTCGCGTCGTCGCTCCTGGCCTGTTCCCTTCTCCTGGCGTTGCCGGCGCTCGCCCAGTCGCGCTCCCCGGTCCTCCCCGACGTCGGCTTCGACCAGAACCTCGGCGCCAAGCTCCCGCTCGACCTGCCCTTCCGCGACGAGGCCGGCCGCGCCGTCCGGCTCGGCGATCTCTTCGGCCGCCGGCCGGTCGTCCTCGCCTTCGCCTACCACACCTGCCCGATGCTCTGCGGCCTAGTGCAGGAAGGGATCGCCAGCGCGTTGAAGCCGCTGGCGCTGGAGGCCGGCCGCGACTTCGATGTCGTCGTGGTGAGCATCGACCCGGCCGACACCCCCGAGCGCGCCGCCGCCGCCGAGCGCCGGGCGCTCGACCGCTACGGCCGCCGCGGCGCCGGCCAGACGCCGGCCGCCGGCTTCCACTACCTGACCGGCCGCGACCCGGCGATCCGCGCCCTCGCCGACGCCGCCGGCTTCCGTTACCGCCGGGTCCCCGAGCGCGGCGAGTACGCCCACGCCGCCGGCGTCGTCGTCGCGGCGCCGGACGGCACCATCGCGCGCTACCTCTTCGGCATCGAGCTGGCGCCGCGCGACCTCCGCCTGGCGCTCGTCGAGGCGGCGGCCGGGAAGATCGGCACCGCCGTCGACCAGATCCTCCTCTACTGCTTCCACTACGACCCGGCGCTCGGCCGCTACAGCGCCGCGGTGATGAACCTGGTGCGCCTGGCCGGCGCCGCCACCGCCCTCGGCCTCGTCGGCCTCGTCCTCATCCTCCGCCGGCGGGACACCGCGGAGAGCGCCTGAATGCCGGAAGAGATCCCCCTCTTCCCCGACGCCGCCTCCAGCCTCGCCCGCGACGTCGACGCCCTGTTCGTCGCCTGGTCGCTGATCAGCGCCTTCTTCACCCTCTTGATCGCCGGCCTGATCGTCTTCTTCATGGTCAAGTACCGGCGGCGCGGCGAGCACGAGGTGGGGCTCGCGGAGCGGGCGCCGCTCTGGCTCGAGACCGCCTGGTCGATCGTGCCGCTGGCCATCTGCCTGGTGATGTTCGGCTGGGGGGCGCGGGTCTTCTACAAGCTCTACCGGCCGCCGGCCGACGCCGTCGAGTACTGGGCGGTGGGCAAGCAGTGGATGTGGAAGTTCCAGCACCCGGCCGGCAACCGCGAGATCAACCGCCTGCGGGTGCCGGTGGGGCGGCCGGTGCGGCTGACCATGACCTCCGAGGACGTCATCCACAGCTTCTTCGTCCCCGAGTTCCGCACCAAGCAGGACGTGCTGCCCGGCCGCTACACCAGCGTCTGGTTCCGCGCCACGAAGCCCGGCACCTACAAGCTTTTCTGCACCGAGTACTGCGGCTCCGAGCACTCGCGGATGATCGGCCAGGTCATCGCCCTGGCGCCGCAGGACTACGAGCGCTGGCTCGCCGGCGGCGTGCCCGGACGCTCGATGACCGAGTCCGGCGCCGCGCTCTTCCAGACCCTGGCCTGCGACACCTGCCATCTCGCATCCCCCGCCGCGGCTGCCGCCGCGGCGGGTGTCGGCCGCCCCCCGCGCGCCCCGGCCCTCGACGGCGTCTTCGGCAAGCAGGTGGCGCTGGCCGGCGGCCGGGTGGTGATCGCCGAGGAGAACTACCTGCGCGAGTCGATCCTGCAGCCGGCGGTCAAGGTGGTGGCGGGGTGGACCCCGATCATGCCGACCTACCAGGGGCAGGTCACGGAGGAGCAGTTGAACCAGCTCATCGCCTACATCAAATCGCTCGGCGCGGCGACGGCCGCCGCGGGGACGGAGCCCAGATGACGATGGAACCGACCCGCGACACGGCGCTGCCGCGGCGCAACTACCTCAACGCCTCCTACGGCGTCCGCTCCTGGCTCTTCACCCTGGACCACAAGCGGATCGCGCTCCTCTACCTCGCCTCCGTCACCGCCTTCTTCTTCCTCGGCGGCCTGTTCGCCACGCTGATCCGCCTCGAGCTGCTGACGCCACAGGGGGACCTCGTCCAGCAGGACACCTACAACCGGCTCTTCACCATGCACGGCGTGACGATGGTCTTCTTCTTCCTCATCCCGGCGATCCCGGCGGTGCTGGGGAACTTCTTCGTGCCGATCATGATCGGCGCCAAGGACCTCGCCTTCCCGCGCCTGAACCTGGCGAGCTGGTACGTCTACACGCTGGGCGGGCTCTTCACCCTCTGGGCCATCGTCCACGGCGGCGTCGACACCGGCTGGACCTTCTACACCCCCTTCTCCACCCACTATTCGAACAGCTACGTCATCTCGACCGCGCTCGGCATCTTCATCGTCGGCTTCTCGTCGATCTTCACCGGCCTCAACTTCATCGTCACTATCCACCGCATGCGGGCGCCGGGGCTCACCTGGTTCCGGCTTCCCCTCTTCGTCTGGGCACAGTACGCGACGAGCCTGATCATCGTCCTGGGGACGCCCGTGGTGGCAGTGACGATCCTGATGGTCGCGGCCGAGCGCCTCTTCCATCTCGGCATCTTCGACCCGGCGCTCGGCGGCGATCCGGTCCTCTTCCAGCACCTCTTCTGGTTCTACTCCCACCCGGCGGTCTACATCATGATCCTGCCGGCGATGGGGGTGGTGAGCGAGCTGGTGGCCGCCTTCTCGCGCAAGCGGATCTTCGGCTACCGCTTCGTCGCCTACGCCTCGATCGGTCTGGCGGTGCTCGGTTTCCTGGTCTGGGGGCACCACCTCTTCGTCGCCGGCCAGTCGCTCTACGCGGCGACCGTCTTCTCGGTCCTCTCGATGCTCGTGGCGGTGCCCTCGGCGGTCAAGGTCTTCAACTGGACCGCGACCCTCTTCGAGGGCTCGATCTCCTACGAGACGCCGATGCTCTACGCCCTCGGTTTCATCGGCCTCTTCACGATCGGCGGCCTGACCGGGGTGATGCTCGCGACCCTGGGCATCGACGTCCACGTCCACG
Source organism: Thermoanaerobaculia bacterium (assembly GCA_036397955.1). Taxonomy (GTDB): domain Bacteria; phylum Acidobacteriota; class Thermoanaerobaculia; order Multivoradales; family UBA5704; genus DASUNQ01. The sequence continues at coordinate 7,477 of DASWHY010000278.1, forward strand.
ACACCTACTTCGTCATCGCCCACTTCCACTACATCATGGTGGGCGGCACGATCATGGGCTACCTCGGCGGCCTCCACTACTGGTGGCCGAAGATCGTCGGGCGGCTCTACCCGGTGTTCCTCTCGCGCCTCGCGGCGCTGCTCGTCTTCGTCGGCTTCAACCTGACCTTCTTCCCGCAGTTCATCTTGGGCTACCTCGGCATGCCGCGCCGCTACTGGTCCTACCCGGACGAGTACCAGGTGCTCAACGTCCTCTCGACCGCCGGCGCCTCGATCCTGGCGGTCGGCTACGTCATCCCGATGTGCTACTTCCTCTGGTCGATGCGCTACGGCAAGGCGGCGAGCGCCAACCCCTGGGGGGCCGTCGGGCTGGAGTGGGAAACCACGTCGCCGCCGCCGCCGCACAACTTCGACGTCCAGCCGGTGATCACGCACGGCCCTTACGACTACGGCGTCGGCTACCACGGGGCGTCCGAGGAGCCCGGGCAGCGGCCGGGAGAGGCGCACGATGGCTGAGCCCGCCCACGCCGATGCCCATCCGGCGCTCGCCCACCACTTCGACTCGCTCGAGCAGCAGCGCGAGTCCTCGACGCTCGGGATGTGGCTCTTCCTGGTCACCGAGATCATGTTCTTCGGCGGCTTCTTCCTCGCCTACCTGGTCTACCGCGTGCAATATCAGCAGGCTTTTTTCGCCGCCAGCCACCACCTCGACCTCACGGCCGGCGCGATCAACACGGTGGTGCTCATCGGCAGCAGCCTGACGATGGCGCTCGCGGTCTGGGCGTCGCAGGTCTCGCGGCGGAAGCTGATCGTGGTCTTCCTCCTCGCCACGATCGCGCTCGGCGGCGTCTTCTTGGGCATCAAGGCCTACGAGTACAACCACAAGTTCCACGACCACCTGGTCCCCGGCCCCGACTTCCGCTGGGAAGGACCGCACGCGCGCCACGCCGAGATCTTCTTCAGCCTCTACTTCGGGATGACCGGCCTGCACGCGCTGCACATGGTCATCGGCATCGGCGTCCTCGCCGCGCTGCTGCGGCCGGCCTGGAAAGGGCGCTACACCGCCGAGTACAACAACCCGCTCGAGAACGTCGGCCTCTACTGGCACTTCGTGGACATCGTCTGGATCTTCCTCTTCCCGCTCCTCTACCTGATCGGACTGCATGCGCGATGAGCGAGCAAGCCCACTCCCGGCGGCCCTACTACCTGGTCTTCGGCGCCCTCATGGCGCTGACCGCGCTGACCTACTGGGTGGCGACCCTCGATCTCGGTCCGCTCAACGACGTCGTGGCGCTGGGGATCGCGGTGACCAAGGCGGTGCTGGTCATCCTGATCTTCATGCACGTGCGGCACAGCACGCGGATGACCAAGCTGACGATCGCCGCCGGCTTCTTCTGGCTGGCCATCCTGCTGGCGCTGACGCTGGCGGACTACGTGACGCGGGGGATGACCGGCATCCCGGGCAAGTGAGGAAAGCCAACCAGTCGCTGCTCGACCTGTTCCTCGAGCTGCAGCTCCTCGACCGCATTCCGCGCGCCGGGTACGTGCTGCGCGGCGTCGCCTACCCGGAGAGCGTCACCGAGCACTCCTGGCACACCGCCTTCCTGGTCTGGGCGCTGGCGGCGGAGACCCCGGAGGTGGACCGCGAGCGCGCCGTCGGCATCGCCTTAGTGCACGACCTCGCCGAGCTGCGCATCGGCGACCTCCCGCGCACGGCGGCGCGCTACTTCCCCGAAGGCGTGAAGCAGGCCGCCGAGACCGCGGCGATCGACGAGGTGCTCGCCCCGCTCCCCGACGAAGCCCGCGCTCTCTACCGCGAGTATCTGGAGGGGACGACCCCGGAGGCGAGGCTGGTCAAGGCCTGCGACAAGCTCCAGCTCATGGTCAAAGTCGCCGTCTACGAGCGCTGGGGCACCGGCGCCCTGGCCGAGTTCTGGGACAACCCCGACAACTTCCCCGACGGCGGTTTCGCGGCGGTCAAGGAGCTGTTCGAGGAGCTACGCAGACGGCGGGAGCAGAACCGGCTGCCGACGCCGGGGCCGGTGGCGGAATAGAGTTAAGCTAGCAGTCGGCGACAGCAGCCATGACGTTCACGCGGATCACGATCGACCCCAAGCAGATGGGCGGAGTCCCCTGCATCCGCCGCCTGCGCATCCCCGTGGCGACGGTCGTCGACATGGTGGCCGAGGGCCTCGGCGTGCAAGAGATCCTCGACGCCTATCCGGACCTGGAGGCGGAGGACATCAAGGAGGCCCTGCGCTACGCCGCCGAGGCCGTCCGGGAGCGTGAGCTGCCGCTCGTATCACTCGAAGCAACCAACCTATTGTGAACTAACCCCGCACCGATTCCTGTCGACGATTTCCTGCACTCCAGCTCCATATCGTTGCTACCCAGCGCAGCCCCCAGGTACCGGTTCCAGCCCAAAGCCGCGTGGCCACTATTTCGGGTACCAACTGTTGGCGTTTGCGCCCTCCCGCTCATCTAACCTGCCGAACGCAAGGGCTCACCTTGAAGAGAACCGCAAAACGGGCATACAGCCGATTCTGACGTGAGGCGTTCGCCACAACTCAAGCATGGCTGAGCAGTGATTTTTCTCCCTTGCACGCGAAGGCCCTCTACGATTTCTCTCCCAACTCGTGTGATCTCATCACGAAGATAATCGTATCTTCTCCTACTTCTTTTGTGAGTCTCAGCCCCCGCCTCGATCTGCCCCTTCTGAGTTTTTATTTCTTGTGCAATGCGACTCACGAGTACCCTACTCTCCTCGATCTCGCGAGCTTCCAGTTGTTTCCCCGCGTACAATGTTCGGTACTCATTGAAGAGCGCATCGTAGAGTCGCTTGCGGGACTGAGACAGCGACTCCGCCACGGCAAGTGCCAGAGCCTCCATTGAGTTCTCAGTTAGCAGGGCCCCGCCCGTAGCCTCGGAGCCAATGGCTGACGGGACTAGCTCTTCCACCTTCCGAGCGAATGCCGCCGCCGAAACCAGGTAGGGCGAGCGCTGGGCGCTTCTCTCGCGGTGACGCGACACGAGCGCAAAGAGCAGTAAACCAAGACAGGGCGTGAGCACAAGGAAAACCAGGACGTCAGACGGCTGACGAGAAGAGACGAGGCCAAGAAGAAAAAGAGCCATGACGACAGCTACCAAGACCGGACCTGCTCCTATGCTAAGGGGATGCCGTAGCGAGCTCGCCACCTGCTGAACTCCACCAGCCTGAGTAAGGAAGTAGTCAGCTCTAGGTGAGAGCGTTGTCGACGACGTGATGCCTACATGAAAGGGCGATGACGCCAAGGGAGAATAAAGAGACACTAGTTCAGCGAAAGGATGCAGCTTACCCAAATCGATCAGCGGCGACTCGGGAAGCGCATCTTGGAACTTGAGCTCCTGATATAGTGAGGCAAACTCCTTTTTTAGGCGCTCTTCGATCTTCCCTTGCAGTGCAGCGTGCTTCCTTTCCACTTTCTCCAGCTCGGCCTGCAAGGCCCTCAGCGCATCCTCTTCTTCCTGCCGAGTGACCATTTCGTCGCTCCGCGTCTTCCACTCGCTGCGCAGATCTTCCGGGAATTCTGGTAGGCCGGAGCGAAGTTGACTTCTGAGCTCCTCACGCTCTCGCTGTCCCCGCTCTTCCCGAAGTCGGATCTCTTCGAGTGCTGCAATCCGGTCGAGAGCCTGTTGTCGTTCCCCGGCAATCTGCATGTCCTCTTGGTGCATTCGCTCCGACTGTTGACTCTGATTCCTCTGTTCGTCGAGGAGCGCTCGTTGGGCGTCCACGAGTTCTTGATGCCGACGCTCCGCCTCATCCATGGGGCACCTCAGCCTTTCAAAGTTGCCGAGATGTACTGGGACACGTCTTCCGTGGCCCTTCGACGCACGCTCAGATGTCAGAGTGAATACACCAAGAACTGCAGCGAGAGCAACACCAACTTGAGCACTTGTACATGGATCATCTGTGTTCCGATCGGACAGGTCACCCACCTCTGGTCGATTCTCCGTGCGATTTGATACCGTGTTGCGGTTGCCGCCCGGCCCCCTTCGCCTGCGAGACCGCAGCGGCTCGTGGTCCTGATGGGGGCGGCAGGTGGGAGAACGACGCTGGCTCGTTCCCTCTACGGCGAGCGGCTCCGCTACCTTAAGCTGCGTTCTCCAATGAACTGATTGCGCTTAAGGCTGTTACGCCAGCTCGCGTCGGATGCGCTCCACCAGGCCGCGGGCCGCTGCGACTTCCTCGCGCGCGC
>DASWHY010000279.1:0-4483 GCA_036397955.1 Thermoanaerobaculia bacterium
ACCTCTACCGCGACACCGCCCGCGCCCTGGAGGCGGACCTGACCGTCCTGGCGCGCGAGCGGCTGGCGGACTTCGCGGGCGGCGCCACCCCGGAGGGGAGCGGCCAGGCGGCCTTCGCCTACTACCGCGACGGCCGGCGGATGGCGGGCGACGCGCGCGCTCCCGGGAGCTGGCCGAAGTGGGTGGCCGCGCGCAGCGCGCCGGGGGCCGCCGCGCGCGCGGGCGCACCCCCGATCTACGCCCTCCCCGACGGCTCCCCGACCCTCGCCGCCGCCGCCGAGCGGAACGGCCGCGGCGTCCTGGCGCTGCCGGCCGGCGACCTCGACAAGAGCCTCCGCCGGCGCGGCGACTTCTGGATCGAGGTGGCAGTGCCGGAGGAGGGGGAGCCCGACTTCGTCAGCGTCGAAATCGGCGAACGGAAGATCCCTCTCCAGTGGTCGGCCAAGGGGGCGCGCTCGGGGGAGGCGCAGCGCTTCTTCGGCGCCCCCGACGGGGCGAGCTGGTGGGACCGGCCGGTGCTCTGGTGGGGGGAGGCGAGCGGCCCGCTGGTGGACCTGGCGGGCGGCAAAGAGCTGCCGCGCTACGCCGCGGTGACCCTCAACGCCACGCCGCGTATGGTGCAGCGCCACCTCCTCTCCGGCTCGGCCGAAGTGGACGCCGCCGCCTGGGCCTTGCTCCTCGCCGTGAGCGCGCTGCTCCTCAACCTCTACGCCGTGGCGGCGATCATGGCGGTGGTGATGATCGTCGGCCTGTCGCGGGCGGTGAACCGGCTCTCCCGCGCCACCGCGGCGGTCCGCCGCGCCGACTTCTCGGTGCGCATCCCGGCGCGCCGGCGCGACCAGGTGGGGGACCTCCAGCGCTCCTTCAACCTGATGGCCGAGAACCTGGAGTCGCTGGTCGCCACCTCGGCGCAGAAGGAGGCGCTCGAGAAGGAGCTGTCGATCGCCCGCGAGCTGCAGCAGAGCCTCATCCCGCACGACTTGCCGAGCCGCGAGGGGGTGGAGTTCGCCACTCTCTTCGAGCCCAGCGCGGCGATCGGCGGTGACTACTTCGACATCCTCTCGCTTGGCGAGCGACGGCTCGCGGTGGTGGTGGCCGACGTCTCCGGCCACGGCCTCTCGACCGGCCTGCGCATGGCGATGCTCAAGGCCGCCCTGCTCATCCTCGTCGAGGAGGAGCGCGACCCGGAGGACATCCTCCGCCGTCTCGACCGGCTGGTGCGCTCCGATCCGGAAGGGCGGGTCTTCGTCACCGCCACCTTCTCGCGCATCGATTTGGGCGCAGGCACTCTGGAGATCGTCAACGCGGGGCACCCGCCGACCTACGTCATGCGGGGCGGGGTCGTCGAGGAGGTGCTCCTCCCCAGCTCGCCGCTCGGCGGCCTGGGCACGAGCTACGGGCGGCGGACCCTTCAGCTCGCCGCCGGCGACCTGGTGGTCTGGCTTTCCGACGGCCTGATCGAGGCCGCCGGGCCCGACGGCACCCCCTTCGGCTACGACCGGGTGATCGCCACCCTCGCCGGCGCGACGGGCAGCGCCGACGCGCTGCGCGACCGGCTGCTGGCGGCGGTCGAGAAGCACGCCGCCGGCCAGCCGGTGCAAGACGACCGGACGCTGGTGGTGATGCGCTACGGCGGCGAGGGAGCGCAGGCCCAGGCGGCGCCCGCCGCCGCGTAGCCGCTCGCCGCCTCCCCGGTCTGCCAGCGGCAGGCGCCGCAGCGGAGCAGCGCCTCGGGAGAAGCGCGATACGGGGAGGGTCCCCCCAGCGCCCGCTCCCAGATGTTGCCGAACGACTCCTCGCGCAGCGACCCCAACGGCGTCTCGAGGAACGGGCAGGGGGTGACCGTGCCGTCGGGCCGGATGCGCGCGAGACGGCGGGCGGCGGCGCAGGCCGTGCCCATCTCGACGGCGCCGCCGAGCGTCGCCCACAGCTCGGGCCCGAGCAGGTTCAGCCGCCCGCGCCAGGTCGTGCGCAGCATCTCCCAGGTCGCCGCCACCCTCCGGCGCTGGCCGGCGGTCGCGGCATGGAGCGGCGAGAGGGCGCGGCCGGCCGGCACGTAATCGCTGAGCGTCACCGCCCGCGCCCCCAACGCCGCGGCGCGCTCGACGACCCCCTCGGCGTGTTCCCAGTTGAGCGCCGTGGGAGTGAAACTCACCACGGTGCGCAGCCCGCGCGCGGCGAGATGGCGGATCGCCGCCTCGGCGGCCGCGTGCAGCCCCGGTCGCTGGTGGAGCCTGTCGTGCACCGCGGGGAGGTGGCTGTCGAGCCCCACTGTGACGCTCTGGACGCCCGTTGCCGCCAGCTCGCCGGCGATCTCCTCGCCGACCAGCCAGCCGTCGGTCGCCAGGCTGACGGCGATCCCGCGCCGGACCGCGCGCCGGGCGATCCGCCGCCAGTCGGGGCGGAGCAGGGGCTCGCCGCCGATGAGGCCGAGGAGCGGCACGCCGGACTCGGCGAGGTCGTCCACGACCGCCAGCGCCTCGAGCGGCGACAGCTCGCCGGCGGTTGACGCCGCCGTGCCGGAGCCGTTGTCGGCGTGGAGGCAGAGCGCGTTGCTGCGCAGCGTCAGCTCCCAGGCGACGAAGTAGGGTGGCGAAAGGGTGGCGTTCGGCATGGCGGGCCTCCGGGCAATGGACCCATCCTGCAGGCGGAGGCGCGCGCCGTCGCCATCCCGCGAGGCGGTTCGCGGCCAGCCTGTTGGGGTAGGAGCGGGGCGGGTCTAGAGCGCTGAGGCGGAGGTGGCGGCGGCGGCCGGGGCAACGGCGGGCCCAGGCAGCTCGAGGCCGAGGGTGCCGAAGATCCGCTTCACGTAGTCGCGGGTCTCGCGGTACGGCGGCACGCCCTGATAGCGCTCGACCGCCCCCTCGCCGGCGTTGTAGGCGGCGAGCACGCGGGGGAGATCGTTCGGGAAGCGGTCCACCAGCCAGCGGAGATAGGCGATCCCGGCGTGGAGGTTGCGCTCCGGCTGGAAGAGCTCGCGCGTTGCCACCCCGAAGCGGCGGGCGGTGGCCGGCATGAGCTGCATCAGCCCGCGCGCGCCCTTGCGCGAGACCGCTTTCGGGCGGTAGGCCGACTCCTGGCGGATCAGGGCGGCCACGATCTGCGGGTTGACGCCGTGCTGGCGCGCGCCGGCGAGGATCAGCTCGGCGTACGGCGTGTCGGCCGGCACCGCTTGGTCCTCGGCGAAGAGGAGCGGGATGCCTGCCGCAACTGCCACCTCGGCCCCGGGCACCGGCTCCGGCTCGGGGAGCACCTCGTCGTCCACCACGTGGGCGATGCGGGCGAGCGGCAGGGACATCCGGCCGCCGGAGGCGAGGACGAGCTGGGCGCGCTCCCCGACCACCTCGTAGGCCTTGACCTTGAGCACCTGGCCGCCCCCGAGGACGACCAGCTCGGCGCCGGCCGGACGCGGCAGGAGGGCCCCGGCCGCGAGGGCGAGGCAAAGCAGGGGCGTGGAAGGCTCGAAGCGGGGCATCGGCTCGTTGATTCTACGGGATTGCCGGCCGCCGCGCCTAGGCGGGGCCGGCCACCCCCTCAAACCCCGGCCGGAAAGGCTGAATTCCGGCGAGAAAGGGCGCGAGCGCCGCGCAGACCGCCTCCGGCGCGTCGAGGGGGAGGAAGTGGCCGGCGTCGAGGAGCAGCGCCCGGCCTGCCGGGACCGCCTGCGCCGCGCGCTCGGCGAAGGCAGGCGGTACCGCCCTGTCGCGCCGGCCGTGCAGGACCAGGGTGGGCGCGGCGATGCGCGGCAGCAGGGCGGCCGTCCGCCCCAGCACCTCGGCCGGCTCCCCCCAGCGCGCCAGCCAGAGGAGCCGCCGAGCGCCGGCACGGCCGCGGAAGGGGCGGCGGAAGTCCTCGAGGATCTGGTCGAGAGCCGGGGTGGGGCGGTCCAGGAGCGAGCGCAGCCCGCCGTGCCAGAGGGCGAAGACGAGGAGCGGCGCCAAGAGCTCCCCGGCAGGCCGCCGCCGCAGGAGCCGGAACACCCAGGGGGGCCGCAGGTCCGGGAAGACGGGCGGGGCGAGCAGCGCGAGGCGCGCCGTCCGCTCCGGCCAAGTCGCGGCGTAATGGACCGCGACCGTCGCGCCCGCGTCGTGGCCCACGATGCTCCAGGCCGGCAGCCCCAGCTCGGCGCGCAGCGCCTCGAGCGCCACCGCCATGCGCGCCGCGTCCGGGGGCCCCGGCAACGGCGGCGACTGTCCCAGGCCGGGCAGGTCCACGACGACGCAGGTGTGGCGGGGCGCGAGCCGCTCCACCACCGGGTCCCAGAGCCGCCCGCTGGTGGGCAGGCCGTGGAGGAAGAGGACCGGCGGGCCGTTGCCGCGGAGGCGGTGGTGCACGCCAGAGGCCCCGCCTAGCAGGCCTCCGCCCCGGCGCGCCGTCCGCCGGCGCCGCGCAGCCGCCGCACCCCGGCGGCCAGCCGGCCGAGAAGGCTCCAGCTCTCGATCCAGGCCCATGCCCCCGCCGTCAGCAGGCCGAAGACCAGCAT
>DASWHY010000280.1:0-3263 GCA_036397955.1 Thermoanaerobaculia bacterium
GCACACCCCGAGGTGCGCCGGGCGCTGGCCCTGGCCATCGACCGCCGGTCGATCGTCGACAGCCTCTGGGGGGAGCTGGCGCGGATCGGGTCCTCGCCGATCGTCACCGTGGTCTGGGCGCACCACCCGCGCCTGCAATCCCTGCCGTACGACCCGGAGCAGGCGCGGCGCCTCCTCGACCGGCACGGCTGGCGCGACCGCAACGGCGACGGCCTGCTCGACAAAGACGGCCGGCCCTTCGCCTTCGAGCTGGTGACCAACACCGGCAACCAACAGCGCGCCGATGCCGTGGTGATGATCCAGGAGCAGCTCCGCCGCATCGGCGTGCAGGTCGAGCCGCGGGTGCTCGAGATCCACACCCTGACCGAGCAGATCGACGACGGCTCCTACGACGCCGTGCTGACCGGCTTCGGCATGGACACCAGCCTCGACCTCCACTCGGTCTTCCACAGCCGCTCGATCGGCGAAGGCAACAACATCGCCCGCTACCGCAACCCCGAGGTCGACCGGCTGATCGAGGAGGTGCGGCGGGCGCCGGAGATCGAGCAGGCGCGGCCGCAGCTCTACAAGCTGCAGGAGGTCCTGCACCGCGACCAGCCCTTCACCTATCTCTGGGAGTCGCAGCGCCTCCACGGCGCCAGCCGGCGGCTGCAGAACATCCAATCCAACATCCTCTTCTCCCTGTTCGACCTCGAGGAGTGGTGGATGGCCCCGGCCTCCTGAGGGCTGGACGTGCTCTGGTTCCTCGCTCGGCGCCTCGCCGCCGCCGCCCTCCTCCTCTTCCTCGTCCTTTCCGCCGTCTTCTTCCTCGTCCACGCCGCGCCGGGCGATCCCGCCGACCTGTTCTTGGAAGAGCGCCTGCCGCGCGCCCAACGCGAGCGCCTGCGCGCCCTCTGGGGCCTCGACCGCCCGCTCTCCGAGCAGTACGCCGCCTGGCTGGGGGCGGTGGCGCTGCGCGGCGACTGGGGGGTCTCGCTCGTCCACCACCGGCCGGTCGCCGCCGTGCTGGCCGAGGCCTTGCCGGCTACCCTGCTGCTCACCGGCGCGGCCTTCGCGGTGGACGCGATCGTCGGCCTCGCGCTCGGCGTGGCGGCGGCGCGGCGGCGCGGGCGCGCCGCCGACCACTTGATCCGCTGGGGCTCGCTCCTCGTCTTCTCCCTCCCCACCTTCTGGCTGGGGCTGATGGCGATCCTGCTCTTCAGCCACCTCTGGCCGGTGCTCCCGGCCGGGCACCTGCGCTCCGTCGGGGCGGAGGCGCTGCCGGCGCCGGCGCGCCTCCTCGATCTGGCGCGGCACCTGGCCCTGCCGTCGCTCGTCCTCGGTCTCTGGCTGGCCGGGGCGACGGCGCGCTTCGTGCGCAACGGGCTGCTCGAGGTGCTGGGACAGGACTACGTGCGCACCGCCCGCGCCGCCGGGGTGCCGGAGCGGCGCGTCCTCTGGGTGCATGCGCTGCGCAACGCCGCGGTGCCGGTGGTGCAGGTCTTCGCCCTCACGCTGCCGGCGCTGCTCAGCGGCTCGCTGGTCACCGAGGTAGTCTTCTCCCTTCCCGGCATCGGCCGCGCCGGCTTCGACGCCATCCTGACCCGCGACTACCCGCTGGTCCTCGGCGTGACCGCCCTCTCGGCGGCGCTGGTGATCGCCGGGAACCTGGCCGCCGACCTGGCGCACGGCGCGCTCGACCCCAAGGTGCGCGATGCCTGAGGCGCCGTTCCGCCTCGCGGCCGGGGCCGCGGCCGTGCTGCTCCTCCTCGTCGCAGCGACGCCGCTCCTCGCTCCCTACGACCCGGCCGAGCAGCTCGATCCGGTGGCCGGGCGCCTGCGCCCGCCGGGGACGGTGCTGGCGGCGATCCAGCTCGACGACGGCCGCTGGTGGCTCGCCGAGCGGGTCGAGTGGACGCCCGAGGGGTTGCGCGTCGAGCGGCTGGGGCGGGTGGAGCACCTGCCGGGGGCGAAGGTGCGCAACCGGAGCCCGGACGGCGTCGCCGACCGGCGTGTCTTCCTGCTCGGCTCCGACCGCTTCTCGCGCGACGTCCTCTCGCGCCTGCTCCACGGCGCGCGGGTGTCGCTGGCGATGGGCCTCTTGGCGGTGCTCCTGGCGACGACGCTGGGGATCGCGGTGGGGGCGGCCGCGGCGACCGGCGGCCCGTGGCTCGACGCCGTCCTCATGCGCGCGGTCGACGCGCTCCTCGCCTTCCCCTGGCTCTTCCTGCTGCTGGCGGTGTCGTCACTCTTCCGGCCGGGGCCGGCGCTGCTGGTGCTGATCCTCGGCGGCACCGCCTGGATGGACATCAGCCGTCTGGTGCGCGGCGAGGTCCTGGGGCTGCGCGGCCGCGAGTTCGTGCTCGCGGCGCGGGGCATCGGCCAGCGGCCGGCGGTCATCCTCCGCCGCCACCTCCTGCCCGGCGCGCTGCCGCCCGTGCTGGTGCGCGGTGCGCTGCTCGTCGGCCAGGTGATCCTCGTCGAGTCGGCGCTCTCCTTCCTCGGCATCGGCATCCAGCCACCCACCCCGAGCTGGGGGAACATGGTGGCCGAAGGGCGCGACGTGCTGACCACCGCTTGGTGGCTCTCGGCCTTCCCCGGCGCGGCGATCGCGGCGACGGTGATCGGCCTCAACGTCCTGGGCGATCGGCTGCGCGACGCCCTCGACCCGCGATCGCTCACTTGAAGACTCTCCGCACCGCCGATTTCGACTACCCGCTCCCGGAAGGCGCCATCGCGCAGCGCCCGCTGCCGCGCGGCGCCAGCCGCCTCTTGGTGCTCGACCACGAGGGAGCGGAGCGGCACCGCCGGGTGCGCGACCTGCCGGCGCTCCTGCGCGCCGGCGACCTCCTGGTGCTCAACGACACGCGGGTGATCCCGGCGCGCCTCTTCGCCCGCCGCCCCGGCGGCGGCGCGATGGAGCTGCTCCTCGTCGAGCGGCTTGAGCCGGCGGAGTGGGAGGCGCTGGCGCGGCCGGCGGCGAAGGCGCGGGAGGGGACGGTGCTCGAGCTGGCACCCGGGCTCACCGCCGAGGTCGTCGGCCGCGGCGCCGCGGGCCGGCGGCGGCTCCGCTTCTCCGAAGCGATCGAGCCGCACCTCGAGCGGCTGGGGCACGTGCCGCTGCCGCCCTACATCCGGCGCGCCGACGAGGCCGCGGACCGCGAGCGCTACCAGACGGTCTACGCCCGCCGGCCGGGCGCGGTGGCGGCGCCGACGGCGGGGCTCCACCTCTCCGAGGAGCTGCTGGCGGCGCTCGCCGCGGCGGGCATCGAGCGGACGGAGAT
>DASWHY010000281.1:0-10150 GCA_036397955.1 Thermoanaerobaculia bacterium
TGCCAAAATGGCGACTCGGCGCTGGCACGCCTTTTGGCTGGCCGCTCAGGTGCCGAGGCGGCGGTCGACTTCGCGCCAGAAGGCGGCGACGTCGAGAGAAATTTCAGGTAGGGCTTCGGAATGGTACTTGCCGCCCGTGGGCACGGCGACGACGAAGCGCCCGCCCTTGTTCACCAGGAACTGGATCCACTGCTCCTGGGGGTCGACGATCCAGTACTCGCGCACGCCGCTCTGCGCGTAAAGCCGAAGCTTTTCGCAGCGATCCCGGCGTGCCATGCCGGGCGAGAGGATCTCTACGAGGAGATCCGGAACGCCGTCGATGCAGTCCTTCACGAGGCTCCGACGGCCAGCCGAGATATAGATCACGTCGGGCTGGACGATGGAGTGATCGGCCAAGTGCACGTCGAGCGGAGACGGCAGCACGAGACCGCCAACGCTGTCGGCGAACGGATCCAACGCCCGAATGAGGGCGGTGAGAACGACCTGATGCGACGGCGTCGGCCTCGGGCACACATAGGCGTTCCCGCGAATCAACTCGCAGCGCAGCTCGTCCGGACGGGCTTCGTAGTCGCAGCGGCGATACGGCCCAAGCTCGGCGGGAGAAGCCAGCGGAGTCTCCCTCAGGAGGGCGAGGGGCATGTCACGCAGTGTACCGCGGGGCGTGGGGCTTCCCCCGCCCAGATCCCTCGCTACGCTCGGGATGACAGGGCGGAGCCTTCGACCTGCCGCGCCATCCTCTCCACGACCTCTTCGAGGTCGAGGTCGGAGGAGTCGATGAAAGTGTAGGAGGGGTCGCGGGTCAGCGGCGAGTCGGTGCGGCGGCTGTCGCGCTCGTCGCGGGCGGTGATGTCGCCGACGACGGCCTCGTAGTCCTCGGGGCGGCCGGCTTCGGCGAGCTGCTCGTGGCGGCGGCGGAAGCGGACCTCGGGGCGGGCGTCGAGGAAGAACTTGTGCGGCGTGTCGGGGAAGACGCGGGTCCCGATGTCGCGCCCTTCGAGGACGCCGCCGTGCCGGCCGGCGATCTCGCGCTGCAGGGCGACCATGCGGCGGCGCACCGCGGGGTGCTCGGAGACCTGCGAGGAGGCTTCGCTCACCGCGCGGCTGCGGATGCGCTCCTCGACCGGGCGGCCGTCGAGAAGCACCTCGAAGGTGCCGTCGGGGCGGCGGGCGAGCCGGATGTCGGCGGCGTCGCTCAGCGGCGCGACGGCCTCCGGGTCGCCGGGGTCGGCGCCGCTCTCCAGGACCTTCAAGGCGACGGCGCGGTACATCGCGCCGGTGTCGAGGAAGGGGACGCCGAGGCGGCGGGCGAGCATCCGCGCCGCGGTGCTCTTGCCGACCCCGGACGGGCCGTCAATGGCGACGACGAGGGGGCTTCGGCCGCTCACCGGTTCGTTTCGGCGGGCCGGGCCGCGTCGGGCCGCCCTTCCGCGCGCCGCGCACGCCCGGCGCCGGCTGGCGCGGGCCGCCGCGCGGCGCCTTGCGTCCGGCGGCTTGCTGGTCGGGCGGGGGGATCCGCCCGGCCGCGCGCTTGAGCATGTCGACCTCGCGCTCGGAGAGCTCGCGCAACGCGCCGAGCGGCAGCTCGGAGTCGGAGAGCGGCCCGATCGCCACCCGCCGCAGCTTCTGCACCGGGTGGCCGACGCGCTGGAACATCTCGCGGATCTGCCGCGTCCGCCCCTCGGCGAGCCGCACGGTCCACCAGGAGGTCTCGCTCTCCGGCGGGCGCCGGCCGCGCTCGCCGCGGGCGCTCCGTCGGGCCTTCACGTGCCGCGGCTCGATCTCGCACGGCGCCGTTCTGACCCCCTCGAGGAGGATTCCCGCGCGCAGCCGGTCGAGCGCCGCCGCGTCCGGGTGCCCCGACACCTTGACCTCGTAGGTCTTCCAGCAGCCGTGCCGCGGGTGGGCGATCGTCTGCGCGAACTCGCCGTCGTCGGTGAGCAGGAGCAGGCCCTCGGTCAGGAAGTCGAGCCGCCCCACCGGCACCAGCGCCTTGCGGAACATCGGCGGCACGAACTCCATGACCGTCGGCCGGCCCTCGGGGTCGGAGACGGTGGACACCACCGCCCGCGGCTTGTTGAGCAGGAGATAGCGATGCGTCGTCGGCGGATGGACGCGCTTGCCGTCGAGCTTCACCGCGTCGCGCGCCGGGTCGGCCTTGTCGCCGATCCCGGCGATCGCGCCGTTGACCGTCACCCGCCCTTCGCGGATCAGGTCCTCGGCCTTGCGCCGCGAGGTGACGCCGGCGCGGGCGAGGATCTTCTGCAGCCGCTCCTCAGGCATCCCGCAGCGCCTCCTCGAACTCCTCCAGCGGCGGCAGGTCGCGCAGGTGGTTCAAGCCGAAGTGCATCAGGAACTCGCGCGTCGTGCCGTAGAGGAAGGGCTTGCCCACGACTTCCTTCCGGCCGGTGATGCGCACCATGCGCCGCTCGAGGAGGGTCTTGAGCACCGCCGCTGGGTTGACCGAGCGCAGCTCCTGGATCTCGGGGGCGGTGATCGGCTGGCGGTAGGCGACGATGGCCAGGGTCTCGAGCGCCGCCACCGAGAGCTTGCTCTCGCCGGCGGCCTCGAAGAAGCGGCGGAGGTAGGAGGCGAGCTCCGGCCGCGTCACCAAGCGCACGCCGCCGGCCACCTCCTCGGCCGCGACGCCGCGCCCTTCGGCCGGCGCGTAGCGGGCGAGCACGGCCTCCAGCGCCTGCGCCGCCTCCTCCCGCTCTCCCTCCTCGAAGAGGTCCAGCAGGCGCTGCCGCGGCACCGGGTCGGCGGCGACGAAGAGGACCGCCTCCAGCGCCGCTTCCAGCTCGGTCCGCCCGGTCATCGTCCGCCCCTACGCCCCCACCGCTTCGACGTCGGCGCGCGACCAGTCGCGCGTCGTGCGGTAGAGCAGCACCTCCCCGGCCTCGGTCTGGTGGAGGCGGACGAGGTTGAGGCGCGCCAGCTCGAGGACCGCGAGGAAGGCGGCGATCGCCTCGGCGCGGCCGGAGCGGCGGCGGAGGTCGGCGAGGAGGTCGAAGGGGCGGCTGGGCGACAGCTCGCTCAGGTAGCGCTCGAACTGCGCGCGCACGCTCCACACCTCGGGGCTGACCAGGAACGGCGGCGGGTGCTCGCGGTCGTAGCGGACGAGGACCTGCTTGAAGGCGCCGAGGAGGTCGAAGAGCGAGACTTCGCCGAGCTCGATCTCCTCCCCCTCCTCCGGCCCCGGGCGCGGCTGCGGCCGCCGGGTGAAGACGCCCAGGCGCAGGCGGTCGGTCTCGGCCAGCGTCTGCGCCGCCGCCTTCAGGCGCCGGTACTCCAGCAGGCGCTCGACCAGCTCCTGGCGCGGGTCCTCCGCCGGCTCCCCCTCGACGGTCGCCGGCCGCGGCAGCAGCAGCTTGCTCTTGAGGTGGATGAGCAGCGACGCCTCGTAGATGTACTCGCCGGCGATGTCGAGGTTCAGCTCTTCCATCAGCCGCAGGTACTCGTGGAACTGGTCGCAGATCACGGCCACCGGGATGTCGGCGATCTCCACCTGGTTGACCTTGACGAGGTGGAGGAGGAGGTCGAGCGGCCCTTCGAAGACCGGCAGGTGCACCCGCCAGCCGGGGGGGAGGAGGGACTCGCTCACCCGCGGGCCTCCGCGAGGAGCCGGCGGGTCTTCGAGTAATCGAGGCCCATCGCCGCCCGTACCTGCTCCATCGTCTCCGCCGCCCGCTCGCGCGCCTTGCGCGAGCCCTCGACGAGGACGTCGAGGAGCGCGTCACGGTCGCCGGCCAGCCGCTCGCGCCGCTCGCGCATCGGCTGCAAGTAGGCGTTCATGATGTCGGCGAGGAGGCGCTTGTCGTCGACGCAGCCGATCTCCGCCGCCCGGCACTGCACCGCCACCCGCTCCTGCACCTCGGCCGGCGACATCAGCTTGTGGAACTCGTAGAGGTTGCAGACCTCGGGGCGGCCGGGGTCGCTGCGCCGCTGCCGCTGCGGGTCGGTGAACATCTCCATGCACTTCTGCCGCACCACCTCCGGCGGGTCGGAGAGGTTGATGGCGTTGCCGTAGGACTTCGACATCTTCCGCCCGTCGATCCCCGGCACCCTCGGAGTGGGCGTGAACAGGGCCTTGGGCTCGGGGAAGACCTCCTCGCCGTAGAGGTGGTTGAAGCGGCGCACCACCTCGCGGCTCATCTCGAGGTGGCTCGCCTGGTCCTCCCCCACCGGCACGAAGTGGGCGCGGTAGATGACGATGTCCACCGTCTGCAGCAGCGGGTAGCCCAGGAAGCCGTAGGTCGAGAGGTCCTTGCCCTCGACCTGCGCCATCTGCTCCTTGTAGCTCGGCACCCGCTCGAGCCAGCCGAGCGGCGTGATCATCGACAGCAGCAGGTGGAGCTCGGCGTGCTCCGGCACCATCGACTGGACGAAGAGGACCGAGCGCTCGGGGTCGAGCCCGGCGGCCAGGTAGTCGGCGACGATCTCGAGCGTGCTCTCGGCGATGCCGGAGGGGTCGGCGTAGTCGCTGGTCAGGGCGTGCCAGTCGGCGGCGAAGAAGTAGCAGCGGTAGCGGTCCTGCAGCTCCACCCAGTTCTTGAGCGCCCCGAAGTAGTTCCCCAGGTGCAGCTTCCCCGTGGAGCGCATCCCGGAGAGCACGACTTTCTGCGCCTCGACCACCGAATCTCCTCAGAGAAAGCGGATCACGACCACCAGCAGCCCGTAGAAGGGGAAGAGCAGCGCCGGCACCACCCCCGAGACGGCGAGGGCGGTGCCGATCATAAAGCCGTAGGGTCGGACGGCGGCAAGGCGCACCGCCCAGTCGTAGGGCAGGAAGCGCAGGGCGAGCTGGCCGGCGTCGAGCGGCGGCAGCGGGATGAGGTTGAAGACGGCCAGGAAGGCGTTGATCGTCGCCATCCGCACCAGGGTGAAGACGAGCGGGAAGCCGGCCATCGTCCCGGCCTCGCGCGCGCGCTGGAAGAGGGTCAGGAAGGCGGCCTCGCGCGCCGCCGCCGGCAGGAGCTGCAGGGCGACGGCGAGGGCCAGCGTGGCGAGGGCGGCCAGGACGAGGTTCGCCGCCGGGCCGGCCAAGTCGACGAGCGAGCCGTCGCGGCGCGGCCGGCGGAGGTTCTTCTCGAGGATCGGCGGCCGCCGCCCCCAGCCGAAGACCGGCGCGCCGACGAGCAGCAGCATCACCGGCAGCACGACCGAGCCGAACGGGTCGAGGTGGCGCAGCGGGTTCAGGGTGAGCCGCCCGAGCGTGCGCGGCGTCGGGTCGCCGCAGAGGTCGGCGGCCCAGGCGTGCGCCGCCTCGTGCGCCGAGACGGCGAGCAGCAGGAGCAGGAGCTGCACCGCGGCGGTGAAGAGGGCGTTGGGGTCCTGGAGCGCCGGCATCGTCAGAGGCTCGGCAGGGGCGGCAGCGGATCGCGCAGGCCGGCGAGGACGCCGCGCGCCTTGGCGACGACCGAGCGGCCGTTGCCGCGCGGCGCCTCGCGCAGCCAGGCGGCAGGCAGGGCGACCAGGTTGGCGGCGAGGAAGCCGGCGAGGCCGAGCGGCCCGCCGTGGCGACGGACGTAGAGGGCGTTGCTGCGCCCGGTGTGGAAGGTCTTGCCCGGCGTGTAGCCGCCGCCGGTCGCGGCCGCCACCTTGTGCCAGATCCGGCTCTCCGGCACGTAGCGCAGGCGGTAGCCGGCGTCGAGCGCGCGGCGGCACCAGTCGGCGTCGTCGACGTTGATGAAGTAGGCCGGGTCGAGCGGCCCCACCCGCTCGAGGGCGTCGCGCGGCACCAGCAGGCAGCAGGTCGTCAGATAGGTGACGTCGGCGGCGCGGCTCCAGCGCGGGCCGTCCGGCTCGCCGCGCCCGAGCTCGACCGTCACCGTCTCGCGGATGCGCAGCCGCCCGCCCGCCGCCCACAGCCGGTCGGGCGGATCGAAGTAGAAGATCTTGGGACCGGCGGCGCCGACCGCCGGGTCGCGGGCGGCGGCGAGGAGCGGCTCGAGGAAGCCGGGGTCCACCTCGACGTCGGTGTTGAGGAGCAGCACCCAGCCCACCGCAGGGTCGGCGAGGGCGCGGCGGATGCCGACGTCGTTGCCGCCGGCGAAGCCGAGGTTGTCGCCGGTCTCGACCAGCTCGACGTCCGGGCGCTCGCGGCGCAGGCGCGCGGGCGAGCCGTCGGTGGAGCCGTTGTCCACGACGAGCGGGCGGAGTTGCCCTCTGCCGCGGGCGGCGTCGAGCGAGCGCAGAGTGGCGAGAGTGTCCTCGGCGCCGTTCCAGTTGACCAGGACGACGGCCACCTCGGCGCTTGGATCGCGCGCCATCAGGCCGCGGCGCCCAGGCGGCGGTTGATGTCGGCCATCAGGCGGTCGTTCGCGCCGAGCACCTTGCCCTCCAGGACCAGCGCCCGGAGCTGCGCCGCCAGCGTCAGCCAGAAGAGGCCGTGGTGGACCCAGAGCGGGACCGCGCCGGTATAGACGCCGCCGCCGAGGATGAAGGTCGCCATCGCCAGGCCGACGGCGAGCATGAGCGACGGGTAGGAGCGGTTCTTGAAGTCCTTCGTCCGCTCGTAGAGCTCGGCCGGCAGGCCGCCAACGCGCACCGCGTCCTTGATCGCGCGGCCGGTGCCGATCAGGTAGAACATGATCCAGCAGTGGGAGAAGAGCAGGAGGAGGCTGGAGGCGAGCGCAAGGAGGATGTGGAGGCGCATCCCCTCGTCGATGCGGGGCAGGAAGTAGCCCACGCCGGCGCTGGCGGCGAAGCCCAGCGTCGCCATCCAGCCCACGACCAGCAAAGCGCGTCCCATCATGCGTGAGTAGTCTCCTTCCCTTCCTCGCCGACGGCCGCCAGCCAGGCGGCCGCCGCGTGCCGCGGGCGGAAGCGCTCGTCGAGCCGCCGCCGGCCGGCTTCGCCGCGGCGGCGGGCCTCCTCTGGCTGCGCCAACGCCTCGCCGAGCGCCGCGGCCAGCGCTTCGGGGTCCTCCGGCGGCACCAGCCAGCCGGTCTCGCCATCCACGACGACCTCCGGGATACCGCTCACCCGACTGGCGACGACCGGCACGCCGGCCTCCATCCCTTCCAGCACCACCAGCGGCATCCCCTCGTAGATCGACGGCACCGCGAGCGCGCTTGCGCCGGCGAGGAGGGCGCGCACCCGTGCCGCGTCGCAGCGCCCGAGGAACGTCACCGCCTCCTCCACTCCCAGCCGCGCCGCCGTCCGCTCCAGCGCCCGGCGGTGCTCGCCGTCGCCAGCGATCAGTAACCGCGCCTCGGGGTGCTGCTTGCGCAGCCCTGCGAGCGCGGCGAGGAGCACCTCCACCCCCTTGCGCAGCCGCAGCCGCCCGACGAAGAGCAGATGGCCCCGCGCCTCCACCGCCGGCTCGCCGCCCGGCGCCACCGCCATCCCGCCTGTCGCATTCGGCACCACCCGCACCTCGTCCACACCGTAGTCCCGCGCCAGCTCGGCCGCCGTCGCGGCGCTCGGCGCCAGCACCACGTCGGCGCACCACGCCGTGAGACAGCCGAGCGCGACCTGGACCGGCGCCTTCCCCCAGCGGAAGGCCCGCTCGCGCCACCCCGGCCGCCCCAGGGCCTCTCCGTCCGGCGCCCGCAGCGGGCGCACCGCCCGCCGCTCCTCGCGGTAGCTCACCTGGAGGAGGGCGGCCAGGCGCGGCGGCGGATCGAGCAGGGGGGAGGCCGCCGCCGCCAGCAGGGCCGCCAGCGCGCCGTCCGACTCGTGCACCTGGACGACGTGCGGTCGGAAGCGGCGGAGCGCCCGCCAGGCGGCGGGGACGACGGCGAGCGGAAAAAGCAGCTTGGGGCCCCGGGCGCCGCCGGGCCCGCGCCCCAGGACCTCCACCTCGTGCCCGGCGTCGCGCAGGCCGGCCGCCAACTGTAGCACCTGCTCTCCGACCCCGGAGACGTCGCGCGGGGGGAGCGTGTTGGCGATCAGGAGGACGCGCACGCCGCTCGTCAGGCCGTCAGCCGCGCGGCCCCGAGCGCCAGCGCCGCGGCGACCATGATCGCCACCGTCGCCCAGCCGAGGAGCCGCATCCAGCGCGGGTTCGTGTGCTCGCCCATCACCTCGCGGTCGCTGGTCAGCAGGATGACGAGCGCGACCAGCGGCGGGGCGAGGAGACCGTTGACCACCGCCGCGTAGAAGAGCGCGCGGACGGCGTCGATCTCCGCCATGTCGAGCGCCACGCCGAGCACGACGGCGATCCCCAGGACGGCGTAGAAGCGGGCCCCCACGCGCGGCCGGTCGTTGAGCGAGCCGTGCCAGTGCAGCGCCTCGGTCACCGCGTACGCGGCGGAGCCGGCCAGGACCGGCACCGCCAGGAGGCCGGTGCCGACGATGCCGAGGGTGAAGAGGAGGTAGGCGGCGTCCCCCGCCAGCGGCCGGAGCGCCTCGGCCGCGTCGCGCGCGGTGGCGATCTCGGTGCGGCCGGCGGCGTGGAGGGTGGTGGCCGTGGTCAGGATGATGAAGTACATCGCCACGCCCGCCCAGCCCATGCCGGTGAGGATGTCCTCCTGCGCCAGCCGCAGCTCCTTGGGGGTGGCGCCGCGCCGCGCCAGGCGGGTCCACTTGCCGGCGGCGCGCTCCTCCTCGACCTCCTGCGCGGCCTGCCAGAAGAACATGTAGGGGGTGATCGTGGTGCCGAGGATGGCGACCAGGATGGCGAGGTAGCGCGGCTCGAAGGCGAGGTGCGGCACGAAGGTGGCGCGCAGCGCTGCCGACCAGTCGGGGCGCGCCAGGAAGGCCGCTACGACGTAGGCGAAGAGGACGAGCGTGATCCACTTGAGGATCCGCGCCAGGTGGCGGTAGCTCCACAGCACCAGGCCGGCGAGGATGGCCCCGGCGAGGACCGGCGGCCAGATCCGCTCCTCGATCCCGGTGACCAATTCGAGCGCCTCCCCCATGCCGGCGAGGTCGGCGCCGATGTTGACCACGTTGGCGAAGGCGAGGAGCAGGCAGGCCCCCCAGAGCACCCAGCGTGGGTAGCGCCGGCGCAGGTTCCCGGCCAGCCCCTCGCCGGTCACCAGGCCGAGGCGGGCGCACATCGTCTGCACCGCGGTCATCAGCGGGAAGGTGAGGAGCACCGTCCAGAGCGTCGCCGGGCCGAAGGCGGCGCCGGCCACCGAGTAGGTGGAGATGCCGGAGGGATCGTCGTCGGCGGCGCCGGTGACGACGCCGGGGCCGAGGTCGCGGAAGAAGTGCCGGACGCGGTCCGGCAGGCGCTCCTTCACGCCCCCTATCCTCCCTCGAAGCGGGCGCCGCGCTCGCGCAGCCGCGGCTCGACGAGCGCGCGCAGCGGCGCCAGCGCCGGCTCGTCGAGGCGCGGCAGCAGCTCCCGGGCGTCGTCGCGCGCCGTCTGCAGCCAGGCGAAGTCGGCGGCGAGGTCGGCGACGCGGAAGGCGGGGAGCCCCGCCTGGCGCGTCCCCAGCAGCTCCCCCGGGCCGCGCAGCGCGAGGTCGGCCTCGGCGATGGCGAAGCCGTCGGTGGTGCCGGCGAAGACCTCGAGCCGCCGCGCCCCCTCCTCGGTGAGCTTGCCGTGGAGGGCGACGCAGCGCGACGGCCGCGGCCCGCGCCCGACGCGGCCGCGGAGCTGGTGGAGCTGCGCCAGGCCGAAGCGCTCGGCGCTCTCGACGACCATCCAGGTGGCCTCCGGCACGTCCACGCCGACCTCGATCACCGTCGTCGCCACCAGCACCTGCACGTCGCCGCGCGCGAAGGCGCGCATCACCTCCTCGCGCTCGGCCGGCGGCATGCGGCCGTGGAGGACCGCGCTCGGCCAGTCGGCGAGGAAGCGGCGCACCCGCTCCCCCATCGTCGCCACCGCGGCGGCGTCCTCCGGCTCGCCTTCGATCTTGGGGAAGACGACGTAGGCGCGCCCGCCGGCCGCCAGCTCCGCGGCCAGGCGCCGGTAGATCTCGCCGCGCCGCTTGACAGGCACGACCTCGGTGGCGATCGGCGTCCGCCCCGGCGGCAGCTCGTCGAGGAGCGACTGCGCTAGGTCGCCGTAGGCGGCGAGGGCGAGGGAGCGCGGGATCGGCGTCGCGGTCATCACCAGCACGTCCGGCCGCTCCCCCTTGCGCGCCAGGAGCTGGCGCTGGACGACGCCGAAGCGGTGCTGCTCGTCGATGACGCAGAGGCCGAGCTTGCGGAAGCGCACCCCCTCCTGCACCAGCGCGTGGGTGCCGACCGC
>DASWHY010000282.1:0-8551 GCA_036397955.1 Thermoanaerobaculia bacterium
GCCGGCGGGGTCGAAGGCGAGCACCAAGACCCCGCCGCGCCCCAGCCCCGCCGCGCTGGGCCGCCAGGTGACGCCGCCGTCAGTGCTCCGGAACAGCCCTCCCTGGTAGCTCGAGATCGCGAGGAACAGGGTCGTGGGGCGGCGTGGGTCGAGGAAGATCGTCCCCGCGGGCAGCCCGGGGGGCAGCCCGCCGCGGATGGGTGCCCAGGTCGCGCCGCGATCGGTACTCTTGAACGGGCCCCCTTCAGCAGTGACGTAGACGGTGCGGGAGCGCGTCGGATCGATGGCGATCGACCACACACCGCGCGGCCCGTCGTCGCTGCCCGTCCAGGTCGCACCACCGTCCTCGCTCCTCGAGAGCGCGCCCGCGAAGCGCGCGGCGTAAACGATGCGCGGGCTGCGGGGATCGATGGCGACGGCGACGACCACTTGCCGCCCGGGATCCCCGCCGACCCGCACCCACGACGCACCGGCGTCGGTTGTCCTGAACAGGCCGTCCTGGGTCGCCGCATACACGATCGTGGGCACGCGCGGGTGTACGGCGAGGTCATGGATGCGGGTTGCAAGCACCTGGCCCGCGAGGATCCAGGTCCGGCCGGCGTCGGGGCTGCGGTAGACGTCGCCGCCGCCCAGTGCGGCGTAGACGAGCCCGGGGCGGGAGGCGGCGGCGGCGAGCTTCGTGACCACACCACCGTAGGGTCCGATGCGCGTCCAGCGGTTGACGCCGGCGGCGAGGGGCGCGGCCGCGATGAGGAGGAGGAGACAGAAAGCGGTGCGGGCGGTGTGGCGCGGCGACATCGTGCTGCTCGATCCGGGAGCGTATACGAAGGAACGAGCAGGAAGCGTCTCAGCTCAACGCCGCCACGGCGACGCCGGCTCCCTGCGCCGCCGTCACCCGCCGGAACTCCCGGATCGCCTCGACCAGCGCCCGCGGGCACTCCCAGTGGACGCCGTGGCCGCACCCTGCGAGGACGCGCAGGCTCCCCTGCGGCAGGGCGGAGGCCATGGCGCGCGCGGTGGCGAGCGGGAAGATGCCGTCGCGCTCCCCCCAGACGACCGCCGCCGGCACGCGGATGCGCGCCAGGTCGCCGTCGTCGTAGGTGTCTTCCTCGCGCGTCGCCTCGAGGACCGTGCGCACGCTCTTCGAGGTGTAGGCCTTGAGGAAGCCGCGGCGGCCGTGGTCGAACGACCAGGGGACGTTGACGAAGAGGGCGCGGTAGAGGCGCTCGACGCCGGCGAGGTCGTCCACCGTCACCAGGTACTGGATCTTCGCCCAGTCCTGCTCGCGGTAGCCGCCGGCGTCGATCAGCACCAGCCGGGCGACGAGCTCGGGGCGAGCGAGGGCGAGGCGCACCGCCATCCAGCCGCCCAGAGAGAGCCCGGCGATCGTCACCGGCCTCCCACCGAGCTCGCGCTCGATGAGCCGCGCCACCGCTCGCGCCCCGTCCTGGATGCTGAAGGCGTCGCCGCGGACCCGCGAGCCGCCGAGCGCCGACATCTCCGGCACGATCAGGCGGCAGTCGCGGCGCAGGGCGCGCACGACCGGCGCCCAGCTCGTCCCGACGGAGCCCAGCCCGTGCACCAGCACCCAGGGCTCGCCGCGGCGCGGGCCAAGGCGGCTGTAGGCGAGCGTCGCCGCGCCGAGCCGCAGCCGCCGCCGCCGCGCCCCGACGGCACGGAGCGCCAGCGCGTTGGCGACGGCGAAGAGCTTGAGCAGCACCGCCGGAGGATATCCCGGCCCTCTGCTAGCATCCGGCCCCGGGATGATCCAGGAGAGCCCCCCGCTCGCAGCCGGCGAGGAGCCCCGCCGCGACGACGCGGGCGCCGCGCGCGCGACCCCTGCCCAGCTCTTCACCCCCGAGACCGCCCTCGCCGACTACCGGCTGGCTTTCCAGAGCCGCCAGGCGAGCCTCCTCGGCCGCCGCGAGGTGCTCACCGGCAAGGCCAAGTTCGGCATCTTCGGCGACGGCAAGGAGGTGGCGCAGGTCGCCCTCGCGCACGCCTTCCGCAAGGGCGACTTCCGCTCCGGCTACTACCGCGACCAGACGTTGATGTTCGCGCTCGGGCTGCTGACGATCGAGCAGTTCTTCGCCCAGCTCTACGCCGACCCCGACCTCGAGCGCGAGCCCTGCTCGGCCGGCCGCTCGATGACCGCGCACTTCTCGACCTGCCTGGTCAACCCGGACGGCTCCTGGGTCGAGATGACCGAGCGCTACAACTCCGCGGCCGACGTCTCCCCCACCGGCTCGCAGATGCCGCGCCTCGTCGGCCTCGCCCAAGCGTCACGCCTCTACCGCGAGCTGCCGGAGCTCGCCGCCTACGGCGCCGCCGGCGGCTTCTCGCGGCACGGCGACGAGGTGGCCTTCGGCACCATCGGCAACGCCAGCGCCGCCGAGGGCCTCTTCTGGGAGGCGGTCAACGCGATCGGCGTGCTGCGCGCGCCGGCGCTGCTCTCGATCTGGGATGACGGCTACGGCATCTCGGTGCCCAACGAGCTGCAGATCACCAAGAGCGATCTCTCGGTGGTCCTCGCCGGTTTCCAACGCGCCCCCGGCTCGCGCGACGGCTACGACCTCTACCGCGTGCGCGGCTGGGACTACCCGGCGCTCTGCGAGACTTACTGGAGCGCCACCGAGATCGTGCGCCGCGAGCAGGTGCCGGCGATCGTCCACGTCGTCGAGTGCACGCAGCCGCAGGGGCACTCGACCTCCGGCAGCCACGAGCGCTACAAGAGCCGTGAGCGCCTGGCCTGGGAGATCGAGGCGGACGGCATCCAACGGATGCGCGGCTGGCTCCTCGGGCAGGGGATCGCCGGCGACGCCGAGCTGGAGCGCTGGGAGGAAGAGGACCGCACCGCGGTGCGCGAGGCGCAGCGGCGGGCCTGGGACGACTTCCGCGCGCCGATCGAGGAGGAGCGGCGGACGCTCCTGGGTTTGGTCGAGGGCGTGGCGCAAGATGATGGTGCGGACGCCGCCGCCGTCCTCCAGGAGCTGCGGCGGCAGCCGGCGCCGCTGCGCCGCGACCTCGCCGCCGCCGCCCACCGGACGCTGCTGGCGGCGCGGGCGAGGGAAACGCCGGCGCGGCAGCGGCTCGTCGAGTGGCGGCGCGCCTACGAGTCGGCGAACGCCGAGCGCTACAGCTCCGACCTCTACAGCGAGACGCCCGAGTCGGCGCTCCAGGTGTCGGCGGTGGCGGCCGAGTACCGCGACGACTCGCCCACTCTCAACGGCTTCGAGGTGCTCAACGCCTGCTTCGACGCCGCTCTCGCCCGCTTCCCGCAGCTCGTGGCGATGGGCGAGGACCTGGGCCAGCTCGGCGACGTCAACCAGGGCTTCGCCGGCCTCCAGGCCAAGTACGGCGCGCTGCGCGTCGCCGACGCCGGCATTCGCGAGGCGACGATCGTCGGCCAGGCGATCGGCCTGGCGATGCGCGGCCTGCGCCCGATCGCCGAGATCCAGTACCTCGACTACCTGCTGTACGCGCTGCAGATCCTCTCCGACGACTTGGCCACCCTGCGCTACCGCACCAAGGGGCGGCAGCGGGCGCCGGTCATCGTCCGTACCCGCGGCCACAGGCTGGAGGGGATCTGGCACGCGGGGTCGCCGATGGGCGGCGCGATCCACCTGCTGCGCGGCCTCTACGTCTGCGTGCCGCGCAACATGACCCAGGCGGCCGGCTTCTACAACACGCTGCTGCGCTCGGACGACTCGGCGCTCGTCGTCGAGGTGCTCAATGGCTACCGCGTCAAGGAGAAGCTGCCGGCCAACGTCGGCGACTTCACCGTGCCGCTCGGCGTGCCGGAGGTGCTGCGCGAGGGGACGGACGTGACGATCGTCACCTACGGCGCCCTGTGCCGCATCGCGCTCGAGGCCGCCGAGCAGTTGGCGCAGGTCGGGATCGAGGCCGAGCTGATCGACGTCCAGACGCTGCTGCCCTTCGACCGCGAGCACCGCATCGTCGAGTCGCTGAAGAAGACGAACCGGCTGCTGGCGCTCGACGAGGACGTCCCTGGCGGCGCCACCGCCTACATGCTCCAGCAAGTCCTCGAAGACCAAGGCGGCTACGACTGGCTCGACGCCCCGCCGCGCACTCTCGCCGCCCAACCCCACCGCCCCGCCTACGGCTCCGACGGCGACTACTGGTCCAAGCCCAACCGCGAGTCGATCTTCGACGCCGTCTACTCGCTGATGCACGACGCCGACCCGCGGCGGTATCCTCTGTTTTACAGGTAGAGGAGCCCGCAGATGGCCGAGATCGCCCCACGCATCGTCGTCGACCCGAACATCCTCGTCGGGAAGCCGGTCATCAAGGGGACCCGGGTCCCCGTCGAGATCGTGATCGGCCAGCTTGCGGCTGGGCTGCCGGTCGACGAGGTGGCCGACGTTTACGGCATCACGCGCGAGGATGTCCTCGCCGCGCTCGCCTACGCCGCCAGCGTCATTTCGCTCGAGGAGATCCGAGTCACCCGCTAGCCGCGATGGCTCACTTCCTCGTCGACGAGAACCTCTCCCGCGTCTTCGCCCCCAAGCTCCGCAGCCTGCAAGTCCGTGCCGAGGACGTGCGGGAGGTCGGCCTTCAAGGGAGGGAAGACGGCGAGATCCTCGCCTACGCGATTACGCACCGCCGAGCCCTCGTCACGGCCGATCTCCGCTTCGCCCGACGCGCCGCCCTCCGCGAGCAGCACGCCGCTAGGTTCACTTCCCCAGAGTCGACACGACACACCCGTGCAGCGCGCCGATCTGGCTCGGGGCGATGATCCCGAAGTCGGCCAGGCTCGCGAGCGCCATCCGGGCGTCGTGGGCGACCTGGCTGACGAACCGCCCGTGGTTGCCGCCGGCCAAGAGCCCGAGCAGGTCGACCAGGACGCCGGCGCCGGTCGCGCGGTCGCAGAGGCTCGCTGGCGTGATGCCACCGACCGGCAGGCCCGCCACCTTGGTGGTGCCGTCCGAGGAGGCGATGACGATGGTCGACGAGGTCTCGACGAAGCCCGGCGGGGCGAGCGGCTGCGGCTGGCACCCCGGCTCGCCGGGCGGGCAGGGGCGGGGCTGCGGCGCCGCGGTCGACCAGAACAGCGGGATGTCCGGCGAGTAGGTGACCAGGGTATCGATCTCCAGCTCCACCTGGACGTTGTGCCCGTTGAAGCCGACCGCGCAGTCGACGGTGTCGGCCTCCTCGGTGATGTCCTCGCCGTCCTCGAACACCCGGAAGGTGTTGTCGCCGAAGCAGCGCACCTCGTAGAGCTCCAGCTCGCCGTGCTCGAAGATGTTGAAGGTGATGTCGAAGAACGAGTCCACCGGCAGCGGCTCCTGGTGCAGGAGCAAGTCGTACATCAGGAGCAGCCGCGGCGGCGCCGTGCTCTGGTCGGTGTAGACCACGGCGCCGGCGCTGGTGCCCAGCCCGGCGAGGAAGCTGATGTCCGACCACTCCTCGACCCCGCCCCCGGGAGTGCAGTCGGTGAAGGCGCCGTCGGTGACGTGACAGAAGGCGGACGGACCGGTGGAGAAGGCGGCGGCGGCCGGCGGTGGGAAGACGGCCGCGACGGCCAGGAGCACCAGAGCGGAAACCACTCCGGCGCCGGCGCTTCGGTGCGCGAACATGACGACCTCCTTGCGGAGACGGAAGGGCGGGGGAGCCCCCGGCTCACCCCGCAGTTCGTTCCAGCGCCCGCCTCGCGGGCGTTCCGGGACCACGTGCCTCGCCCGAGGGTCGAGGCGGGGGAGCCAGTTCGGCAGCTCGGCGGTCTTGCAGGCCGGCGGGCGAAGGAAGCCCACCGCGGAGTCAGCGAGGACCCGTAGCTTTGCGCGGCCGGGCTTTCGCCCGGTTAGCCGTTTCGGATGGTTCTAAAGTAACCACTACCACACGTCCCCTTCCGTCGTCAAGGGCTGCGCGCCGACGCTACGGACAGGTCGCGAAGGCGCTGGTGTCCTGGATCGGCGAGGCGGGCCGGTTCAGGGGGTTGAAGTAGGTTCTGAGCTGGCCGGTGGACGTGTCGGTGACGAGCACCTCGCATTCCTGGTTCGTGGTGGCGGCGTAGAACAGCCAGAAGTGGTTGAACGGCGCCACGCACGCGTTCACCATCTTGATCAGCATCTCGCTGTTGTCCGGGCCGAAGAAGTAGACCAGCCCGGAGCTGGTGGTGACCGGGATCGTGAACCCCTTGTCCTCGTCGCTGGCGGGTGGCGGTGCAGGCATCCCCGGCGCAGGCGTAGGGGAGCGCGGCGGCGGGAGGCGGCGGCCGCCTCCTCTACCGGTAGGCGAAGAGCGGCGCCGCGGCCGGGGGGTGGAGGCCGTGCTCCGCGGCGAGCGCGACGAGGCGCTCGACCGCCGTCTCGTCGAGGTCGAGGGTGTAGTCGTTGACGTAGAGGTCGATGTGCTGCCGCATGACCTCGGGGGACATCTCCTGCGCGTGGCGCCGGACGAAGTCGGCGCTCTCCTCGGGGCGTGCCCAGGCGCGGCGGAGGCTGGCGCGGATCTCCTCGTCGATCCGCCGCGCGACCTCGGGGCCCAGCTCGCGCCGGATCGCCACCGCGCCCAGCGGCAGCGGGCAGCCCATGCGCTCCTCCCACGCCTCGCCGAGGTCGGCGAGCCGGACCAGCCCCCTGCGCTCGTACGTGAAGCGCCCTTCGTGGATGAGGACGCCGCAGTCCACCTCCCCCGCCAGGACCGCGTCCTCGATCCGGTCGAAGCGCATGGGGACGGTCGCGAAGTCGCCCAGCAGCCGCAGCAGCAGCGCGGCCGTCGTCCGCTCGCCGGGGATGGCGATCCGCCCGCCGGGCTCGCGCGGCGCCGCGGCCACGAGCAGCGGGCCGACGCCGACGCCGGCGGCGCCGCCGGCGCGGAGCAGCGCGTAGCGCTCGCTGATGCGGCCGAAGGCCGCGACCGAGATCTTGGTGACGTCGAACTCGCCGCGCTCGGCGCGGCGGTTGAGCGCCTCGACGTCGTCGAGCGCCA
Organism: Thermoanaerobaculia bacterium; assembly: GCA_036397955.1. GTDB lineage: Bacteria > Acidobacteriota > Thermoanaerobaculia > Multivoradales > UBA5704 > DASUNQ01. The sequence continues at coordinate 6,952 of DASWHY010000282.1, forward strand.
GCCGGTAGCGGCCCGCCATCGCGTGGAAGACGAAGGTGTCGTTGGGACAGGGCGAGATGGCGAGGCTCAGCATCCGCCCGCCTCGATCCAGGCGACGAGCGCCGCACGCGCCGCCGCCGCCGCCTCGTGCAGCCGCCACCGCGCCCGGTGGCGGTCGCCGACCGCGTTCGAGATGCCGCGCACCTCGCCCACCGGCACGCCCGCGAGCCGCGCCACATGGACCACGGCCGCGCCCTCCATCGACTCGACGGCGCCGCCGGTGCGCGCGGCGAGCGCGGCGGCCCGCCGGTCGGTGCCCGTGCAGGTGGCGCAGGTGACGAACGGCGCGCGGCGCGGCGCGGGGAAGAGGTCGAGCGGCAGGCGGTTGAAGAGGGGCGGGTCGCCTTCGATCACCGGGAAGCCGAGCGCCTCCATGTCCAGGAACCCCGCGGGCGACTCGGCGCCGAGGTCGCCGTAGGTCTCGCTCTCGGCGCAGACCACGTCGCCCGGCGCGAGCCCCGATCCCGGATAGGCGCCGCCGACGCCGCACGCGACGACCGCCCGCGCCGGGCGCTCCGCGAGGAACCGCGTCAGCATGTACGCCGCGTTGACCGGGCCGACGCCGGTCCGCAGCAGCGCCAGCGACCGCCCGGCCACCGCGCGCGGCAGGCCCTCGCCTTCCAAGGGCGTCGCGAAGCAGACGACGAGGTCGATCACCGGACGATCGGGATCGTGTCGTCCGGCGCGCTACGGCGTCTTGTACGCCGGCGGCAGGTCGCCGGGCAGATCGCGGTAGCGGTCGCGGAGGCGGGTCTGGCGGGTGTCCATGGGGACCTCGACGCCGCGGATCACGACCTGCGTGGGGAAGGTGGCGAGCTCCAGCGGGTCGCCGTCCCAGACGACCACGTCGGCCTCCTTGCCCACTTCCAGGCTGCCCAGGCGGTTGTCGAGGCCCCAGATCCGCGCCGGGGTCAGCGTCATCGCGCGCAGGGCCTCGTCCCACTTCATCCCGTACGACACCGCGTTGCCCGCCCCCTGCTTGATGTTGCGGGCGTTGTGGGCGTCGCCGGTCATGAAGGCGACGGTCACCCCGGCCGCCGCCAGGCGCCCCGCGTTCTCGAGCGTCGCGGCGAGCGCCTCGAAGCGCTCGGGGAGGTTGACCATCGGGTTGACCAGGACCGGCACTTTCGCCGCGGCGATCTCCGCCGCCACCGTCCACCCTTCCGTCACCCCGGCCAGGATCAACCGCAGCGAGTGCTCGCGCCCGAGCGCCAGCGCGGCGCGGATGTCGCTCGCCCGGTCCACCGCCACGACCAGCGGCAGCTCGCCGCGCACGACCGGCACCAGCGCCTCCAGGTCGAGCCGCGACAAGGCGTACGGCCGCCGCTCGCCGCGCTCGAAGGCGGGGCGGTTGGCGGCGTAGTCGGCGGCGTCCTGGAGGGCCTCGCGCAGGCGGAGGAGGGCCGCGCCGCGCGCCCCGCCGGCGTAGCGCATCCCCTGCTCGCCGAGGACGGCGAACATCGCTACCGGGGCGCGCACCACGAGGTCGCTCCCGATGCCGAGGTGGATGATCGCGCCCTGCCCTGCGATCAGGCTGGCACCGGGGCCCGGGGCCACCACC
>DASWHY010000283.1:0-2920 GCA_036397955.1 Thermoanaerobaculia bacterium
TCCTCTTCGGCGACCGCGCCGAGCGGGTGGACCTCTCTGACATCCCCTACATCCAGGCCGGCCCCTTCCACACCAACACCCGCGAGGCGCTGCAGCTGGCGCGCAGCCTCCTCGCCCGCCAGAAGCAGCCGAACAAGCAGATCTTCTTGATCACCGACGGCAAGCCCTCGGCGATCACCGACGGCAACCGGATCTACAAGAACCCCTTCGGCCTGGACATGAAGATCGTCAACCTGACGCTCGAGGAGGCCGACCTCTGCCGACGGCAGAAGGTTGTCGTCACCACCTTCATGCTGGCGACGGACCCGATGCTCACCGAGTTCGTCGAGAAGCTCACGAAGGTCAACCGCGGTCGCGCCTACTTCGCCTCGCCGTACAATCTCGGCGAGTTCATCCTGGCGGACTACATCCGGAACCGCCGGCGGAGGGTGCATTGACCGACATGTCATCCCGAGCCCAGCGAGGGATCTGGGCGGGGGCCGTGTTGGCCCTGCTCGCCGCAGGTTGCGGCGGTGAGGAGCCGGCCGAGCAGGCCGCCGGCGGGCCGCCGCTCGACGCCTGCCAGCTTTTCGGGCCGAACGACGCCAAGGTGGTGCTCGAGGGGAACGTCGGGCTGATGCAGAGCGTGGCGGAGGACGCCATGGGGCGCGACCTCACGGTCTGCGCCTACTCCGCCGGCTACTCCACCCCGCCGGACATCGCCAGCCTCAAGATCCACCGCCACCGCTCGCCGGAGCGCGCCGAGCGGACGCTCGGCTCCGTCGCCTCGACGCTGCGCGGCCGTGAGGTCCCCGGGCTCGGCGACGGCGCCGTCTGGGTGGAGCGGATGGGGCAGCTCCACGTTCGGCGCGGCGCCCTCCAGCTCACGGTCACCGTCCAGGCGCCACAGGTGCCCGATCCCTACGCCGCCGCGCGCGGGATCGCCGAGACCGTCCTCTCCCGCCTCCCTCCCGCCTCTCCGTGACCGGCGCCGCGGCGCTGCTGGCCGCGCTCGCGTTCGACTTCGCGCTCCTCCCCCCGCCGCGGCCAGCCGCGGTCCGGACCATCGCGGACGAGATCACCGTCACCGCCACGCGCACGCCGACGCGCCTGGGCGAGACGGCGGCGAGCGTGACCGTGCTCTCGGCCGACGAGCTGGCGGCCACCGCCGCGCCGGCGCTCGACGACGCCCTCCGCCAGGTTCCCGGCTTCTCGCTGTTCCGCCGCAGCGGCAGCCGCTTCGCCAACCCGACCGCGCAGGGGGCCTCGCTGCGCGGCCTCGGCGGCAGCGGCGCGAGCCGCGCCCTGGTGCTCGACGACGGCGTGCCGCTCAACGACCCCTTCGGCGGCTGGGTCCAGTGGGGACGAGTGCCGCGGGCGGCGCTGGCACGGGTTGAAGTCCTGCGCGGCGGCGCCTCCGACCTCTACGGCAGCGCCGCGCTCGCCGGCGTGGTGCAGCTCGTGCGGCGGGAGACGGCGCCGCAGGTGCGCGGTGAGGCCGCCTGGGGCGAGCTGGGCAGCGCCGAGGGGTCGCTCTTCCTCGCCGGGCGCTCCGGCGGGTGGGGCGCGAGCTTCGCGGGCGGCGCCGCCGAGACGAACGGCTACGTGCTCGTCGCGCCGCGCGAGCGCGGGCCCGTGGACACGCCGGCCGGCTCCCGGCACGCGACCGCCGACCTGACGCTCGAGCGCGCACCGGAGGGGGGCGGGCGGCTCTTCCTGCGCGGCGGCTGGTTCGACGAGTCCCGCCGAAACGGCACGCCGCTCCAGACCAACGCCACCCGGCTCTTTCAAGGCAGCATCGGCGGCGACTGGGGACTCGGACGCGGCCTGCTCGCGGCGCGCGCCTGGACCGGCGAACAGGACTTCGAGCAGACGTTCTCGGCGGTCGCCGCCGACCGGCAGAGCGAGCGGTTGACGCGGGCGCAGGAGGTGCCGGCGGAGACGGCCGGCGGGAGCCTGCAGTGGACGCAGCCGGCCGGCGCGCGCCAGACGCTGGTCGCCGGGGTCGATTTGCGGGACGTCGAGGGGACGAGCGAAGAGACCGCCTTCACCGCGGCGGGGAGCTCGCGCGGCGCCGCCGGCGGGCGGCAGCGGACGGCCGGGCTCTTCGCGGAGGACCTGCTGCGGCTCTCGGAGGGGCTGTCCCTGACGGTCGCCGCGCGCTGGGACCGCTGGGAGAACGACGGCACCGGCGGCGCGCGTGCGGAAGAGGCCTTCTCGCCGCGCGCCTCCCTGCTCTATCGCGCCGGCGAGCGCTGGGCGCTCACCGCCGCCGCCTACCGCGGCTTCCGCGCTCCGACCCTCAACGAGCTCTACCGCGCCTTCCGCGTCGGCGACGTGGTGACCCTCGCCAACCCGGGCCTCGCGGCGGAGCGGTCGGCCGGCGCGGAGGCGGGGGCGCTGCTCACCGCCGCCAGCGGGCGAGTGACGGCGCGCGGCACCCTCTTCTGGATGGAGGTGGACCGCACGGTCGCCAACGTCACGCTGGCGGTCGAGCCGGGGCTCATCACCCGCCGCCGCGAGAACCTCGGCCGCAGCCGCTCGCGCGGCGTCGAGCTGGACCTGGCGGCGCGATTGGGAGAGCGCTGGACGCTCGGCGCCGGGTGGCTGCTGGCCGACGCGCGGGTGACGAGCTTCCCGGCGAACCGCGAGCTCGAAGGGCTGCGGCTGGCGCAGGTACCGCGGCGCCAGGCCTCGCTCAGTTTCCGCCGGGACGACCCGCGCGCCACGCTCGGCCTCCAGGCGCGCTGGGTGGACGCCCAGTTCGACGACGACCAGAACCGCCTGCGGCTCGCGAGCTTCGCGACGGTGGACCTCCTCGCCGCCCGCCCGCTCGGCCGCGGCTTCGCCGCCTTCGCCGCGGTCGAGAACCTCCTCGACGAGCGCGCCGAGGTGGGCCGCACGCCCGTCCTCACGCTCGGCCCGCCGCGCCTCCTCCGCG
>DASWHY010000284.1:0-2876 GCA_036397955.1 Thermoanaerobaculia bacterium
GGCCGGGCTTCTCCTCTTCGCCGCCGCGGTCTCCGGCGTGGCGCTCGTCTGGGTGGGGAACACCCGCCCGATGCGCCCGCTCCTCTGGACCCACATCGCGCTCTCGGTCGTCGGGCTCCTCGCCCTCCTCTGGGCGCTCCGCGGCCAGCTCGCGCCGCGCACCTGGCGGCTCGCCGCCGCCGGCGTCGCCGCCGCGCTCCTGGTCCCGGCCCTCGCCACCGGGTTCCAGAGCTACCGCGCGAAGAACCAGGTGGTCTTCGCGAACCCGCCCGCCTCGCTCGTCATGCAGGAGGAGTCGATGGGCGGCAAGGACGGCCCCTTCTTCCCCTCCTCGGTCCACACCTCGAACCAGGGCGTCGTCCCCTCGCGCATCTACATGGACCCGCAGAGCTGCGGCCGCTCCGGTTGCCACCCGGACCTGGTCAAGCAGTGGGACAGCTCGGCGCACCACTTCTCGAGCTTCAACAACCAGTGGTACCGCAAGTCGGTCGAGTACATGCAGGAGGTGGCGGGCGTCACCTCCTCGAAGTGGTGCGGCGGCTGCCACGACCCGGCGATCCTGCAGTCCGGGCTCATGGACACGCCGATCAAGGAGATCATCGACCGCCCGGAGACGCAGGCCGGCCTGACCTGCACCGCCTGCCACATGATCTCGAACGTCCGCAGCTCGATGGGGCAGGGGGACTACGAGATCGAGGTGCCGCCCCTCCACGGCATGGCGACGAGCGACAACCGCGCGCTCAACGCCGTCCACGACCTGCTCGTGCGCATGGACCCCGAGCCGCACCGCCGCACCTTCCTGAAGCCCTTCTTCCGCGGCACCTACTCGCCGGAGTTCTGCTCCTCCTGCCACAAGGTGCACCTCGACGTGCCGGTCAACAGCTACCGCTGGATCCGCGGCTTCAACGAGTACGACAACTGGCAGGCGAGCGGCGTCTCCGGAGAGGGGGCGCGCTCCTTCTACTACCCGCCCGAGGCGAAGAACTGCGTCGACTGCCACATGCCGAAGGTCGCCTCCGAGGACGCCGGCGCCAAAGAGGGGATGATCCGCTCCCACCGCTTCGCCGCCGCCAACACCGCGCTGCCGGTCGCCAACCGCGACCCCGAGCAGCTCAAGGCGGTCGTCGACTTCCTCCAGGCGCGCCAGCTCACGGTGGACATCTTCGCCATGACCGAGGCGCGCACCGCGGCGGCCGGCGAGGACGAGCGCGGCCCCGAGAGCGAGGGCCCGCAGCTCGCCACCACCTTCGCGGTCGGCGAGGAGAGCGGCATGGCGGTGGGGAGCGGCGGCGCCGGCGCCGGTCCCGCCGAGACGATCTACGCACCGCTCGACCGCATCCCGGCGACGGTGCGGCGCGGCGAGTCGACGCGCGTCGACGTCGTGGTGCGGACGCGCGGCGTCGGCCACTTCTTCCCCGGCGGCACGGTGGACGCCTACGACTGCTGGCTGGAGCTCAAAGCGGAGGACGACCGCGGCAAGGTCGTCTACTGGAGCGGCATGGCGGACGAGGACTCGCCGGTCGAGCCGGGCGCGCACTACTACCGCTCGCTCTTGATCGACCGGAGCGGCAACCCGATCAACAAGCGGAATGCCTGGGCCGCTCGCGCGGCGGTCTACGTCCGCCTGATCCCCCCCGGCGCCGCCGACACCGTCCACTTCCGGCTCGACGTGCCGCCCGACGCCGGCGACACGATCCGCCTCCACGCCAAGCTCAACTACCGCAAGTTCTCCTGGTTCAACACCCACTTCTCCTACGCCGGCGTGTCGCTGCCGGGCACGGTGACCAAGCACTTCGACGACCGCCCGGTCGCCTTCACCGGCGACACGTCGCGCGTCTCGGGGAAGGTCAAGGGGGTGCCGCGGCTGCCGCTCGTGCTGGTGGCCGAGGACACCCAGGAGCTCGAGGTCGTGGACGGCGGCGCGACGCTGCCGGCGATGGACCGGCCGGCCCTGGCGGAAGGGGACCGCGAGCGCTGGAACGACTACGGCATCGGGCTCTTCCTCCAGGGCGACCTGCGCGGCGCCCGCGCCGCCTTCGCCAAGGTGACCGAGATCGAGCCGAAGTACGTGGACGGCTGGGTGAACCTCGGGCGGGTGGCGCTCGGCGAGGGGGACCTCGAAGAGGCGCGCCGGGTGCTCGCGCGCGCCGTGAAGATGGACCCGCAGCTCCCGCGCACGCACCATTTTCTGGGCGTGCTCGAAAAGGAGCTCGGCGCCTACGACAAGGCGCTCGCCCACTTCCGCGCCGCCGCGGCGAAGTACCCGCGCGACCGCGTGGTGCTCAATCAGATCGGGCGCGTGCTGTTCTTGAAGCGCGACTACCGGGGCGCCGTGCGCGAGCTCGACAAGGTGCTCGCCATCGACCCCGAGGACCTGATGGCCCATTACACGCTGATGCTCGCCAGCCGCGGCCTCGGCGACGCCAAGAAAGCCGCCTATCACCAGAAGCTCTACGAGCGCTTCAAGGTGGACGAGTCGGCGCAGGAGCTGACCGGCGAGTACCGCGAGAAGCACCCGCACGACAACAACGAGCGGCAGTCCATCCACGAGCACCGCTCGGTGCCGCCGGAGGAGATCCGCGCCTTCCTCGACCCGCGGCGCCGCCGCGCGCCGGCGGGCGCCGAGACGGTGGTCAGCGCCGGCGGGTAGACCCGGCCGGACCTCTCGGAGACGTATGAAGAAGACATCCTGGTCGATCCTCGTCTGCCTGCTCCTGGCCCTGCCGTTGCTCTCGCAGCCGCGGCAGGCCCAGCCCGCGCGCCCCGCGGGGCCGCGCTTCACCGACGTCACCGCCGCGAGCGGGATCAAGTTCAGCCCCAACACCGGCGCCTTCGGCAAGAAGTGGCTGCCGGAGACGATGGGGCCGGGTGGCGTG
>DASWHY010000285.1:0-3791 GCA_036397955.1 Thermoanaerobaculia bacterium
CCAACTGCGGCGAGCCGGCCCGCGGCTTCCTCATCACCTGGTGGCTGGTCGGCGACCACGGCGACCGCCCCCTCCTGCGCCGCGCCGTCTCGCAGGTGCGGCCGGACCAGACGCTGACCGGCACGGTGCGGCTGATGATCCCGGTCCGCATCCGGCCCGGGGTCTACGACCTGGTCATGCTCGGCGAGGCGCCGAGCGGCTTCACCGACTCCGACGCGCAGCGCATCGCGATCCGGCACCCGACGCGGGGACCGACGCGCTAGCCGAGCCTGCCGCGCCGGCGCCCGGCGGCCCGTGACGTTGGACGGGCCGTGCAGCGGGTGCCGGCGCGGACGTGCTAGCGTCCCCCCAGGCCTCTACACGATGCGCCGCGCCCGCCTCCCGGCTCTCGTCCTGGCGGGGCTGTCCCTCCCCGCCGCGCTCCTCCTGTGGGCGGTGCGCGAAGCGGAAGGCGAGCGCCGCGAGGTCGAGCGCGCGCTGCGCACCGAAGCGGCCCTCCTCGCCCAGACCCTCGGTCCCGCCCTCGCCGCCGCCTCCGCCGCGGCGCGCGAGCTCGACGAGCTCCTCGCCAGAAAGCTCCTCGACGACGCCCGCCTCTTCGCCCGCCTGGAAGCCGCCGGCGCGCTGCCTCCGGCGGCGGCGGCGGAGCTGCTCCTGGCGAGCGACGCCCTCGACGGGCTCTGGCGGCTCGGGCCGGACGGCGCGGTGCGCTGGCGGACCGGCGCAGCCGGCGACGCGGAGCTCCTGCGCGACGGCCTGGCGCCGCTCTTCGCCGGGGACGCCGAGGAGCTGCTGCTGGGCTCGGCCGGCGGCACCGACCCGCTCGCCGCCGCGGTGCGCACCGCCGACGGCGGCGCCCTCGCCGCCCTCGCCGACCGCCGCCGCGCCTACGCCTTCGGCCGCCAGCTCGGCGTCGAAAACCTCCTCCGCCGCCTGGTGACCAACGACGCCGTCCTCTACCTGACCTACGAAGAGCGCCCCGGCGGCCCGCGGGCGGCGGCGGCCTGGGACGGCGGCCCCGCGCCGGCGGCGGCGCCGCGCCCCGAAGGCTCGCTGCGCGGCCGGCCGGTCTTCGCGGTGACGGTGCCGGTGGCCGCGCCGGCCGGACGGACCGCGGCCTTGCGCGTCGGCCTCGACGGCGCGCCGCTGCGCCGCGCGGTGACCGCCGGCGCCCGGCGCACCGCGCTCCTCGGCGCGCTCCTCGCCGCCTTGGGCGTCGCGGCCGCCGCCTTCGCCCTGGCGCAGCTCGCCCGCGTCCGCGAGCGGGAGCAGGCGCGCCGCCGCCTCGCCGCCGCCGAGGACAGCCAGAGGCGGAGCGAGCGGCTGGCGGCGGCCGGCGCGCTCGCCGCCGGCCTCGCCCACCAGGTGCGCAACCCGCTCAACGGCATCGCCATCGCGGCGCAGCGGATCGAGCGCCTCAACGGCGACGGCCGCGCCGGCGGGCTCGCCGCCCGCATCCGGCAGGAGGTGGCGCGGATGGAAGGGTCGCTCGAAGGCTTCCTCGACCTGGCGCGCCCGGCGGCCGGCCCGCGCGCCGCGACCGACCTGGGCGCGCTGGTCCGCGACGCCCTCGCCCTGCTCGAGCTGGAAGCCGCCGGCAAGGGCGTGCGGCTGCACGCCACGACCGAGGCGGCGGAAGTGCAGGGGGACGCCGAGGCGCTGCGCGGCGCCGTCGTCAACCTGGTGCGCAACGCCATCGCCGCGAGCCCGGACGGGGGCGCGATCGAGGTCGCCGTCTCGGCGCCGCGGCGGCGGTCGCCCGCCCGCGTCCTGGTGCGCGACGAAGGCCCCGGCATCGAGCCCGACCTCCTGGCCCGCGCCTTCGACCCGTTCGTCACCAGCCGCGCCGAGGGCACCGGCCTCGGCTTGGCGCTGGTGCGGCGGGTGGCCGAGGAGCACGGCGGGCGAGCGGCGCTGCGCAACCACCCGGGCGGCGGCGTCGAGGCGAGCCTGGAGATCCCGCCAGAGGCGGCGGCATGAAGCTCGACGCGCGCATCCTGGTGGTGGACGACGAAGCCGCGCAGCGCGAGCTCCTCGCCGGTTTCTTGCGCGACCTCGAGGCCGAAGTGGTGGAGGCCGCCGACGGCCGCGCCGCCCTCGACCTCGCCCGCCGCTGCCTCCCCGACGTGGTGCTCTCCGACGTGCGCATGCCCGGCCTCGGCGGCCGCGAGCTGCTCGCCGCGCTCAAGCGCGAGAACCCCGAGGTCGAGGTGGTGCTGGTGACCGCCTACGCCACGGTGCCGGAGGCGGTCGCCTGCTTGAAGGCGGGGGCCGCCGACTATCTGCTCAAGCCGCTGGAGCTCGACGAGGTCGAGCGCCTGCTGCGCCGCGCGGTCGAGCGTCGCCACCTGCGGCGCGAGAACCGCGAGCTGCGCCGGCGGGTGGGGGAGATCGAGTCGCTCCCCGGCATCGTCACCGCCGGCGGCCCGATGGCCGAGGCGCTCTCGACCGTCGCCCGCGCCGCCGCCACCGCCGTGCCGGTGCTGATCCTGGGCGAGAGCGGCACCGGCAAGGAGCTGGTGGCGCGCGCCCTCCACGCCGCGAGCGCGCGCGCCGCCGGGCCGTTCCTGGCGGTCAACGGCGCTTCGCTCTCGCCGACCCTGCTGGAGAGCGAGCTCTTCGGCCACGAGCGCGGCGCCTTCACCGGCGCCGAGCGGACGCGCAAGGGGCGCTTCGAGCTGGCCCGCGGCGGCACCTTCTTCCTCGACGAAGTGGGCGACTTGCCGCCCGAGGTGCAGGTCAAGCTCCTGCGCGTCCTCCAGGAGGGGACGATCGAGCGCGTCGGCGCGGCCGAGCCGCTGCCGGTCGACGTCCGCGTCGTCGCCGCCACCCACCGCGACCTGGCGCGCGAGGTCGCCGCCGGCGGCTTCCGCGAGGACCTCTACTACCGGCTCGCCGTCGTCACCGTCGAGCTGCCGCCGCTGCGCCGCCGGCGCGGCGACATCCCGCTCCTCGTCGAGCACTTCCGGCGCAAGCACGCCCCCGCGGGCGAGCCGGAGAAGCGCTTCTCGCGCGAGGCGGTGGACCTGCTCGTCGGCTACGACTACCCGGGCAACGTCCGCCAGCTCGAGAACATCGTGCAGCGCAGCCTGGTCCTGGCGCGCGGCGAGCTGATCACCAGCGCCGACCTGCCGGCGGCGGTGCAGCGCCGCAACGGCGAGCCGGTCGGCGGCGAGCCCGGCGAGGACGCGCCGCTGCCGCGGCGGGTGGCGGCCCTGGAGCGCGCCGCGATCGAGCGGGCGCTGGCCCTCGAGGCCGGCAACCAGTCGCGCGCCGCCGCCCGCCTCGGCCTCTCGGAGCGCGCGCTGCGCTACAAGCTGCGGCGGCTGGGTCTGCCGTCGGCCCGGACGGAGGAGGCACGCGATGCGCCGTAGCTCGCGCTACCCGGCCGTTCCCCTCGCCGCCGCTCTCCTCGCCGGCCTCGCCGCGCTCCCCGCGGCCGGCGCGCCGGCGGAGATGGCGGTGGACGTCGCGGTCGAGCACACGGCCTCCAGCCTGCCGCGCCGCCACGAGGCCGAGTACTCCGCCTTGACCCTCGGGCTCGACCTCCAGGCCGGCCAGCGCACCGCGCTCCGCCTGGAGGTGCCGGGCGTGCGGGCGCGCGCCACCGAGACGCTGCTGACGCGGCTCGGGCCGACGCCGCGCGTCATGCGCGCCCTGGCCGACGGCGGCGCCGCCGTCGAGCGTCTGCTGGCGCCGGTGCCGGGGGAGTGGGAGACTGGGCTCGGCGACGTGCGGCTGGCCGTGGAGCACGAGCTGGCGGGAGGCGGCGCGCGCCTCCACCGCTTCGC
>DASWHY010000286.1:0-2718 GCA_036397955.1 Thermoanaerobaculia bacterium
GCTCCACTCGACGCCGCTGAGCGGCGGGGCGGTGTTGGCGCCGGCGACCTCCACCCCCGGAAGCTCGCCGAGCCGCTCCAGCACCTCTCGATAGAAGCCCACCCTGCGGGCCGGCTCGTCGTACGAGGGCGATACCTGGAACGTCAGCACCCGCTCGGGATCGAAGCCGACCTCCTCGCCGAGCAGGTTGGCGAAGCTGCGCGCCAGCAGCCCGGCACCGACCATGAGCACGAGGGCGACGGCGACCTCCGCCACCACCAGCGCCGAGCGGAACCTCTGCCGCCCCGCGCCGCCGCGCGCCGCGGAGGCCTGCAGCGTTTCCTGAAGATCGGCGCGCGACGCGTGCAGCGCCGGCAGCATGCCGAACAGCAGGCAGGTACCGAGGGTGACGCCCATGGAGAACAGCAACACCGCGCCGTCGACGCCGATCTCGTCGAGCCGCGGTACCCCGGCGGGAATCCACGAGAGGAACAGGCGCATGCTCCACGCCGCCAGCGCCGTGCCGAGCAAGCCGCCGGCGATCCCCATGACCGCCGTCTCGGCGAGCAGCTCGCGTATCAGCCGCCGCCGCCCGGCGCCGAGGGCGGCGCGCACCGCGATCTCGTGCTGCCGCCCCTCCATGCGGGCGAGCAGCAGGCTCGCCAGGTTGGCGCAGGCGATCAGCAGGACGAACGCGACGACGCCGTAGAGGACCCACAGGGCCGCCCGCGTCGAGCCGCTGACCACCGAGTCGTGCATCGGCGTGACCGACAGGGACCAGCCGGCGTTCGACGCCGGGTACGCCGCCGCCAGCCGCCCGCCGATGGTCTCCAGCTCGCTCCGCGCCTGCTCGACCGTGCCACCGGGGACGAGCCGCCCGACGGCGTTGATCCAGCGCGAGCCGCGGCCCTCCTCCTCGACGCTCAGCGGCAGCGGCGTCCAGAAGCCGGCACCGTACTCCTGGACGTAGGGAAAGCGGAATCCCTCGGGCATGATGCCGACGACCGTGTGCGGCCGGCCGTCGATCGCGATCTCGCTGCCGACCAGGGGCCGGCCGCCGTAATGGCCCTGCCAAAGGCCATGGCTGACGATGGCGATGTCGTCGTTGCCTTCCTCGGCCTCTTCCGGACGGAACAGGCGGCCTTCCGCCGGCTCGACGCCGATCACCGCCAGCATGTTGGCCGAGACCCGCACGCTCGGCACGCTGATCGGCTCATCGCCGGCGGTGATGTCCATCGTCCACCAGGTCCAGAAGCCGACCTCTGCGAGCGCCCGGCTCTGCGCCTGCAGGTCGAGGTAGTCGGGGTAGGAAAGCGAATCGGTCTCGCTGCCGTCGGCCTTCTCCATCCAGATCGCCACCAGCGCGTCGGGGTCACGGTAGGGGAGGGGCTGCAGGACGACGCCGTTGACCAGCGTAAACACGGCGGTGTTGGCGCCGATGCCCAGCGCCAGGGTCAGCAGCGCCACGGTCGTGAACAGCGGGCTTTTCGCCAGCCGGCGCACGGCGAAGCGGACATCGTTCCCGAGGTCTCCCATCGTCTCTCCCCAGCGGTGGTTGCGGCGCTCCTGGCGGCCGATCCGCCGGCACGCTTGGTCGTAGTCTTCGAGGCGTCCGAAGCGGCGGCGGGCGGCGGCCTCGGCGTCGGGGCGGGGCATGCCCTCATCGATGAGCTCGCGCACGGTCATCTCCAGATGAAACGCGAACTCCTCGCGGACGCTCTGACGGATGCTGCGCCCGCGGCTTCGGAAGCGGCGGGATGGTTGCGTCTTATCCGAGGAGCTCGTCATCAGCGGACGTGGGGAGCAGGCTACCGAGGAGCATGGTTACCTAAGTGGTTTAGGCATACGTTAATTCCGCCGCCCACGGGCGTCAACTGGGGCCGGCGCCACTCTCCGCCCCCAGCACCGCCTCGACGGCGGTGACGTGCTCGCTCCAGCGCGCCAGCTCGGCGGCAAGCTGCTTGCGCCCCGCGGCGGTCAGCTCGTAGAACTTCGCCTGCCGCCCGGTCTCGCTCTGCCCCCAGTCGGCGGCCAGCAGGCCGGCCTTCTTCAGCCGGTGCAGCGCCGGGTAGAGCGCCCCTTCCTCGACCCGCAGCGGCCCGCCGCCGGTCTCGCGGATCCAGCGGCCGATCGCGTAGCCGTGCCGCGGCCCCCACTGCAGCGCCTTGAGGATGAGAAGGTCGAGGGTGCCGGTGTAGAGGTTGCTTCCTGCCATGATCGGTTCATGTAACCAGCGGCGGCGAACTTCGCGAGCCGGAGCGCCGATTCAGCGAGGCCGGCCATCCGGTTGGCGCCGCCGCTCTTTCGTAGCAACGGCCTCGCGCGGAAGTATACCTCAATGGCTTAGGCGTTACGACCGGCGCGCGCGATTCACTCGCCGATCGCCACTCGGTAGCGGCGAACCTGTGGGACTGGGTCGGAGAGCTGGGTGTAGAGGGCGCCGTCGTCGCCGAGCTGGAGCCGGCTGCCGATCTCTCCCTCGCTGGTGTCCTCGGAGACCAGGGAGTACAGGAAGCGGCCTTCCGGATCGAAGAGATCGTACGAGGTGTTGAAGACGGGGCGGAAGTCGTCGCTCATCATCATGGCGGTGGCGACGTCGGGATCATCGACGTTGGTCGGCCAGACGACGCGGGCGATCCAGTGGCCGCTCGGCAGGCGCACGGGGGCGTCGAGGCCGCCGTAGCCGGCGATCATGCTGCCGGATTCCGTCGTCGAGATGCCGGCGCCCACCAGGTAGTC
>DASWHY010000287.1:0-2259 GCA_036397955.1 Thermoanaerobaculia bacterium
GCACCGCCAGGAGCAGCGCGAACCCGGCGTCGTAGAGCGCCCCGGCGACGAGCGAGAGCCGGAGCAGGCGGAGAAAGCGGAAGCGGCGCGCGAAGCGCGCGGGAAGACCCATCGGGCGAGGAGTTTAGCAAGCGGGGTGCCGGCCGGCGGTCGGCGGGAGGGTGAGAGAATGCGCGCCCGTGCCCCCCGACAACCCGCGCCGCACGCTCGCCGCGCGCCTCGCGACGGCGGTGGCGACGGTCTCCGGCAACGCCTTCCTGGTGCTCGGCACGGCGGTGCTGTCGGTGATCGCGATAGCGGTCGCGTTCATCCCGCCGCGCGGCGCCGGGTCCTTTCTCGTCGCGCGCCTCTGGTCGCGCGGCCTCCTCGCCGCCGCGGCGGTGCGGGTGCGGGCGGAGATGGACCCGGCGCTCGACCCCGCGGGCCGCTACGTCTTCCTCGCCAACCACCAGAGCCTCTTCGACATCCCCCTCATCCTCGCCACCTCGCCGGGACAGCTCCGCATGGTCGCCAAACGGAGCCTCTTCAAGATCCCGATCTTCGGCTGGGCGATCGCCGCCGCCGGCTACATCCCGGTCGACCGCGCGGACCGCTCGAGCGCCCGCCGCACCTTCAGCGGAGCGGCGGCGCACCTGCGGGCCGGCACCTCGATCCTCCTCTTCCCGGAGGGCACCCGCTCGCGCACCGACGAGCTGCTGCCCTTCGAGCGCGGCGGGTTCCTGCTGGCGCTCAAGAGCGGCCTGCCGATCGTGCCGGTCGGGGTGAGCGGCACGCGCGCGATCCAGCCGCGCCGCAGCGTCGTCATCCGCCCCGGCACCGCCGTCGTGCGCTACGGCGCGCCCATCGAGCCGGCGGAGTTCGGCGTGCGGCGGAAGGGGGAGCTGGTCGAGGAGGTGCGGCGCCGGGTGGCCGAGCTGGCCGGTCTGCGCTACCCTTCGTGACCATGGCGAGCGATCTCGAGACCCGGGTGTGGGAGGCGCTGAAGGGCGTCAAGTACCCGGGCATGACGCGGGACATCGTCTCCTTCGGCTTCGTGCAGCGCGTGGAGGCGCGGGGCGCCGAGGTCGAGGTAGACCTCCAGCTCGCGACGCAGAAGCCGGAGGCCGCCGAGCAGGTGCGCGGCGAGGTGGAGCGGGCGGTGCGCGCGCTCCCCGGCGTCACCGGCGCGCGCGTCGGCCTCAACGTCACCCGCCACCCGCCGCGCGAGGAGGCGGCGCAGCGGGCGATCGCGCAGGACCCGCAGCTCATCCCCGAGGTGCGCTACGTGGTGGCGGTGGCGAGCGGCAAGGGCGGGGTCGGGAAATCGACCGTCGCCGCCAACCTGGCGGTGGCGCTCTCCAAGCTCGGCCACCGCGTCGGCCTCCTCGACGCCGACATCCACGGCCCCTCGATGCCGATGATGTTCGGCATCAACGAGCGGCCGTTCGTCGAGGGCAACCGCATCCGCCCCTTCGACAAGCACGGCGTCCGAGTGATGTCGCTCGGCTTCATCCTCGACGTCGACACGCCCGTCATCTGGCGCGGCCCGATGGTCATGCGCGCCATCGAGCAGATGCTCGGCGACGTCGTCTGGGGGGAGCTCGACTACCTGGTGATCGACCTGCCCCCCGGCACCGGCGACGCGCAGCTCACGGTGACCCAGAAGATCCCGCTCTCCGGCGCGGTGATCGTCACCACGCCGCAGGACGTGGCGCTGATCGACGCCCGCAAGGGTCTCGCCATGTTCAGGAAGGTCAACGTGCCGGTGGTGGGGATCGTCGAGAACATGGCGACCTTCGTCTGCCCGCACTGCGGCCAGTCGACCGACATCTTCAAGTCCGGCGGCGGCCGGCGCACCGCCGAGCTCCTCGGCACCGCCTTCCTCGGCAGCATCCCGCTCGACCCGAAGATCGTGGCGGGCGGCGACGCCGGCGTGCCGATCGCCGTCGCCGAGCCGGACGGCCCCCACGCCGCCGCCTTCCGCGACGTCGCCCGCGCGGTCGTGGCCGAGGTGGCACGCCAGGAGGAGCTGCGGCCGAAGCTCTCGATCGTGTGACCCGGAAGCCGTTCATGGACGCGGCTGCGGGAAACGGCGCGCGAAGGCCGGACTGCTGGAGGGGGTCGCGCGCCTCCGCTTCGCTTCGCGCCGATTCGGCACTCGCCTGCCGTGGGGTTGCCGGCGCTCGCTCAGAGGTTCCCTCCGCCGCGTCCATGAACGGCTTCCTCCGGCGGGAGTAAAAAGGGTGCCCACCGCCCTCATCGCCGACGCCCACCTCGGAG
>DASWHY010000288.1:0-19259 GCA_036397955.1 Thermoanaerobaculia bacterium
CCGACCCGCTCGCCGACCTCGCCCGCCGGTTGACCGCCACGAACCCCATTCTCAGCACCGGCACCTTCCTCGACACCCTCCGCTTCCGCTTCCAGCTCGCGCGCCGGCTCGGCTGCCACGCCGCCTCCGTCGAGGCGTTCGTCCTCGGCGAGCACGGCACCTCGCAGGTCTACGTCTGGTCCTCGGCGCGGATCGGCGGCGTGCCGGTCCTGGAGCTCGCCGCCGCGGCGGGCCGGGACGCGGCGAGCTTCCGCCGGGAAGTCGAGGAGGCGGTGAAGTTCGCCAACATCGACATCATCGAAGGCACCGGCGCCAGCCAGCACGGCATCGGGATCGTCACCGCGCGGATCGTCGAAGCGATGCTCCGCGACGAGGGCCTGGTCGCCCCGATCGGCGTGCGGCACGAACGGTTCGGCGCCACTCTCTCGCTGCCCGCGGTCATCGGGCGCGGCGGGGTGAAGCAGGTCTTGGACCCGGCGCTTTCGCCCGACGAGGCCGCGGCGCTCGAGGCGAGCGCCAAAGCGATCCGCGACGCGCTGGCCAGCTTGGACCTGAGCTGGGACCCGCCGCGGAACGAGCCGACGACCAGCGGCGGTGGCGGCGAGGCATCGTCGGCCAGCGTGTAGCAATCGGCTGAGCGTGCGGCGAAGTCCGGCTCGGGATGCCGGAGGTGGAGGCGAGCCAGCTCTTCGCCCTCCGCGACCGGCTCGCCGATCCGCTTCAGGGTCTCGAGCGCGACGCCGTGGTCGATCGTGCTGCCGGGGACGAGGCGGCCGCCGCCGGCTTCGGCGAGGAGGAGGCCGAGCTGGCGGGTGTCGACGGCGGCCAGCACGCCGGCGCGCGGGGCGCGGACGGGGACGACGTGCGGGGCCATGCTGGCGCGCAGGGCGCTCTCCCAACCGGGCTCGGCGCCCTGCAACGCGATCCAGCGGTCGAAGCGCTCGCGCGCGCGGCCGGAGGCGATGGCGGCCTCCAGCTCGGCGCGCTCGACCGGCCGCCCGACCAGCCGCGCCACCTCCTCGCACTGGACGAAGGTCACCTCGCGCAAGTCGTCCGGCCCGCCCCCCTCCAGGCACGCCAGCGCCTCCAGCACCTCGGCCGCGTGGCCGGCCCAGCGGCCCAGCGGTTGGCTCATGTCGGTCAGGACCGCGACGGCGCGCGTGCCGAGCGCCTCCGCGGTCTCGACCAGGAGGCGCGCCAGCTCGCGCGCCTGCTCCGGCTCGGGCAGGAAGGCGCCGCTGCCGATCTTGACGTCGAACACCACGCCGGCGGCGCCCAGGGCGAGCTTCTTGGACAGGATGCTGGCGACGATCAGCGGCACCGACTCGATCGTCGCGGTGACGTCGCGGAGGGCGTAGAGGCGGCGGTCGGCGGGGGCGACGGCGGCGGTCGCCAGCCCCACCGCCATGCCGCAGCGCTCGAGCAGCGCCAGGGCGCCGAGGCGATCGAGCGTCAGCTCGACGCCGGGGATCGCCTCCAGCTTGTCGACCGTGCCGGCGGTGTGGCCGAGGCTGCGGCCGGAGAGCATCGCCACCGGCAGCCCGCAGGCGGCGAGCAGCGGCGCCAGCACCAGCGACACCTTGTCGCCGACGCCGCCGGTCGAGTGCTTGTCGGCGAGGCGCGGCACCTCCTCGGCGAGGCGCCAGCGCTCCCCCGACTCGAGCATCGCCACGGTCCAGGCGAGGGTCTCGGCGGGATCGAGGCCGCGGATCGCGGCCGCCATCAGGAAGGCGCCGAGCTGGCCGTCGCTCCAGGAGCCGTCGGCCGCGCCGCGCGCCACGGCGCGCAACTCGGCCTCGGCGAGCGGCAGCCCGGCCCGCTTCTTGGCCAGGATGCGGTAGGGGGTCTCCACGGCGGCGGGCGCGGTGCCGGCGGTGCGCGCGGCGGCGCCGCTCAGGTGCCGACGGTGAGCGTGCTGCCGGTCTCGCTGCCCACCTTCTGCTGCGCGAGCTGGCGGTAGGGGGAGCGCGGGTACTCGTCGAGGATGCGCTGGTAGGACTGCAGGGCCTCCTGCGTGCGGCCGAGCTGCTCGAGCGTCACCGCCAGCTCGTAGAGGACGACGTCCTGCGGCAGCGGCGGCTCGGGGTCTTCGAGCAGCGCCCGCAGCTCGGTCACGATCTCGTTGCCCTTCCCCTGGCTGCGGTCGAGGGCGATGAGGTTCAACCGGGTCTCGCCGGCCAGGACGTGCCCGTCGTGCTCGTCGAGGAAGTCCTCCCACAGCTCGCGCGCCTCGTCGAGCTTGCCCTCGGCGACGGCGATGTCGGCGAGGTAGAGCCCGGCCACGTCGGCGGCGTCGCTCCAGGGGTGGTCGTCGCGCACCTCCTCGAAGGCCGCCTTGGCGCGCGCGCGGCGCGCCGCCTCGGTGCCGAAGCTCGGCGCCTCCGGGTCGTTCGGCTTGGGCGCCGCGGGATCGATCGGCGCCGCGGAGAGCTCCATCGCTTCGGCCAGCGCCGTGTTGGCCGCCTCGGAGCGCTGCCCCAGCCACACCCACACCCCGAGCCCCACGAGCGCCGCCGCCACCAGCGCGCCCACCCCCATGAGTAGGCCGCGGGAGTGGTGCTCGGCGTAGTCGACGGTCGACCTGACCGCCGTCTGCAGCTCGTTCTTCTTCATCTCCTTGCGCGTCAGATGGCTCATGCTGGAAACGCTCCGTCTTGGCTAGCTCCTCGAAGGAGGATACCGAAGTCCGCTAGTCTACAGCGCCGCCGGCCTCGACCATCTCCTGGAGCACCTCACCCAGGCGACGGATCTCCTCGCCGTAGCGCGCCCAGTCGCCCGCCCGCTGGGCCTCCATGGCGCGCTCGTAGTGGGACCGAGCGCGGCGGGTGAGATCGCCGCCGGCCGCCGCGGCCGGCGCCGGCGCGCCCGGCTCGGCAGCCGCCTCCGATGCGGGCGCCGCCGGGGTGGTAGGGCCGGGCGGCGCCCCGCCGAAGATGCGGCCGAGGCCCTCCTCCAGCGTCTCCTCCATGACCGCGCGGTTCTCGTAGGCCACGACCACTCGCTTCATCTCGGGGATGCGCCCCCCCTCAGCACGCAAGAAGATGGGCTGCACGTAGACCAGGGCCCCCTGGATCGGGATCACCATCAGCTCGCCGCGGATGACCTCGGAGCCGCGCTGGTCCCAAAGCGAGAGCTGCCGTGAGATCTCGGTGTCCTGGTTGATGCGGTTGACGATCTGCCGCGGCCCGAACACCAGGCTCTGCCGCGGGAAGCGGTACTCGACCAGCCGGCCGTAGCGCTCCCCGTCGCTGCGCGCCACCACCCAGGCGGTCAGGTTGTCCTTCTGCCGCGGGGTGAAGGGCGTCATGTAGATGTACTCCTCGCGCCGCTCGCGCGGCAGCCGCATGATGATGCGGCGCATGAACGGCGCCTCCTCGTCGCCCTGCTGCATCGTCGGCACCTGCCACTGGTCCTCGCGGTGGTACAGCTCCTCCGGATCGTCCATGTGATAGATCGTGTAGAGGCCCATCTGCGTGCGGTAGAGCTCGCCCGGGTAGCGGATGTGCGCCCGCACGTCCTGCGGCATCGCCGCGAGGTCGCGCAGGACCCCCGGGAAGGCGCGCCGGTAGGTGCGGACGATCGGGTCCTCGGGGTCCGCGACATAGGCGGCGACGGTGCCGTCGTAGGCGTCGATCACCACCTTGACGCTGTTGCGCAGGTAGCTGGTGCCGTCGGCGAGCCGGGCCGCATAAGGGAAGCGGTCGCTGCTGGTATAGGCGTCGAGCATCCAGACCAGCTCGCCGTTGGCGCGGATGATCAGGTAGGGGTCCGGGTCGAAGCGGAGGAACGGCAGCGCCTTCCGCGCCCGCGCCGCGACGTTGCGGTGGTAGAGCACCCGGCTTTCGCCGGTGATGTCGCCCGACAGCAGGATCTTGGAGGAGCCGAAGTAGGTGGCCAGCAGCGAGCGGCGGAAGGCGCTCCCCACCGGCACGCCCCCGGCGCCCCGGTACCGGGCGAAG
Source organism: Thermoanaerobaculia bacterium (assembly GCA_036397955.1). GTDB lineage: Bacteria > Acidobacteriota > Thermoanaerobaculia > Multivoradales > UBA5704 > DASUNQ01. Next base: position 3,960 of record DASWHY010000288.1, read on the forward strand.
ACGTTCGCCTCGCCCGCGGGGTAGTCGAACTCCCGCTGCCGCGTGTGGACGAAGACGTAGCTGTCGGTCAGCTCCCCGTAGTAGATCTGCGGCCGCGTCACCTTCAGATCGACGGTCGAGCGCGGCGGCAGGTCGCGGATGAAGAGGACCGGGAGCCCCTCCGCGGTGGTCTGGTTGACCGGCGCCAGCGTCAGCCCCATGCCGTGCGTGAAGGTCAGGTGCTCGTTGATGAACGTCCGCGTCGGCAGCGACGCCGGGTTCAGCTCGCGGGGGGAGAGCAGCACCTGCCGGTAGCGGCCGTCGATCCAGTAGCGGTCGTCGTCCACCGACACGAAGTCGTAGTAGGTCCGGATCTCCTGCAATTGGCCGAAGGTCTGGAGGAGCGGCTCGACGTCCCAGAGGCGGACGTTCTCCACGGTCGCCGCGTTGGCCCGCACATCGGCGAGCGTGATGCGGGCCACGCCGCTGAGCTCCCGGCTCTCCACCCGGTCGAGCCCCCACGCCCGCCGCGTCAGCTCGATGTGGTGGGAGAGCGAGGGGGTCTCGCGCGTCAGCTCGGTTGGGGCGACCACCAACCGCTGGACCGCCACCGGCCAGGCGACGCGCGCCAGGAGCGACACCAGGGCGAAGCCGGCGATCGAGATCACCGCCCCGCGCACGACCCTCCGCCGCAGGGCGGAGACGACCAGCACCGCCGCGCCCGCCACCGCCGCCGCCGCGGCGACGTGCAGCCCCGGGCGGGTCGCGTGCAGGTCGGTGTAGCTCGCCCCGACGAGCGGCCCGGTCGTCGAGTACAGCAGCTCAGGCAGCCGGACCAGCCAGATGCCGGCCGCGGTGAGGAGGAAGAGGAAGGCGCCGAGCAGCGCCAGGTGACGGCCGGCCGCCGGCTCGACCCACAACCGTCCGTCCGGCGCCAGCACGACCTCGCGGCGGAGCCAGTACGCGATGAGCGCCAGCAGCAGGGACAGCGCGGCGAGGGTGAAGAGGAGACCCCGGATAGTCGCGATCAGCGGTAGGGAGAACACGTAGTACGCCACGTCGTGCCCGAAGATCGGGTCCGCGGTGCCGAACGAGGTCCCGTGGATCGCGCGCAGGACGGTCAGCCAGCCGCCTGTCGCAGACAGCCCCAGCAGGACGGCGACGACGAGCGCGATCGGGAGCGCGACCCGTCGGACCAGCTCGCCGAGGTCGAGATGCGGCCCCTCGGGTCCCTGCAGGAGGACCGGCCGGCCCGCTCGCCCCCGTTGCGCGACGCGCGCGTTGCCGTAGAGGAAACCGAAGGCGAGCAGCGCGACGGCCGCGAACAGCGCCGCCCGGGCCACCAGCTCGGTCGCCAGCACGCGCGTGAAGCCGACCTCCCGGAACCAGAGGACGTCGACGTAGAGCCGGACGAGCGCCGGCATGAGCGCCAGGAGCGGGACCAGTGCCAGCAGCAGGAGCAGCCGGCGGCGCCGGGGGCGTCGTCGCGTCGAGACCAAGCGCACGGGCGCCGACGGTATCACCCGGCTTCAGGCCGGCGGCGCCAGCGCGCGCTCCACCTCGCGGGCCAGCTCGCCGACGTTCTGCGGCAGGAAGAGAGTGTAATGGTCGCCCGCCACCTGGCGCACCTCCAGGGTCGCGGATGTCAGCTCCGCCCAGCGGGCCGCCGGGTCGGGGAAGAGGTCGGCGAACGCATCCAGCACCTGCAGCGGGCGCAGCAGCGTGATCGGGAAGGGGGCGACCCCGTCGGCCGCAGGGCGGCACGCCCAGAGCTGGCGCACGGAGCGCAGCAGGCCGGCCTTGAAGACCTGCAGCAGGGAAGCGAGCTGCTGCTCATCGCAGCCCGGCGGCACGGCTCCGGCCGCGACGGCGGCGGGGAGGAGCCGGCGGAGGCGGCCGCCCAGATCGCCATCCGGAGCCGCGAGGTCCTGGCCTTGGCGGGCGCCCAGGTAGCGGGCGAAGACCGGCAGCAGGCGGTCGTCGTCGTAGTCGTCCGGCGCCTCGCCTCCGGCGGGCGGTGCCGGGCTGTCGAGCAGGACGAGGCGCACCACCTCCTCCCCGGCGGCGGCGAGCCTGCGGCCGATCGTCCAGGCCAGCACACCGCCCATGGACCATCCGCCCAGGACGTAGGGCCCGGCCGGCTGGACCCCCCGGAGCGCCTGGACGCAACGGTCGGCCGCCTCCTCCAGGGTGGCTGCGGGAGAGGGCCCGCCATCGAGGCCACGGTAGTTGTCGAGCTCGGGAGGCTGCAGCACGTGGAACGGCTGCGCCCGGCCCAGAGCGCGGGCCAGGCCCTCGTAGCACTGCACCTCCAGCGCGCCGGGATGCACGCAGAAGAAGGGGGTCCGCGAACCCTCCGGCTGCACGGTCACCACCAAAGGCTGCTCCGGAAGCGGAGCGCTCGGCTCGCTCCTCCCCATCTCCATCTGCTCCAGCACCAGGCCGGTGAAGTCCGCGAGGTTGGGGCTCTCCAGGAGGCGCACGATCGGCACGCTGACGCCCAGCTCGCGCTCCACCCGGTTCTTCAGCTCGGCCGCCATGAGGGAGTCGACGCCCAGATCGTTCAGCGGACGGCGCGGGTCGAGCTGCGCGGCCGGGAGCCCCACGACGCGGCTCACCTGCTCGGCCAGCAGCGCCTGGAGCCGCGGCCGGCGCTCGGCCGGCGCGGCGGCCCGCAGCTCCGCCAGGACCGCCGCCGCGCTGCCGCCGTCTCGGCCCGGTCCGGTCCCTTCTCCCGCCACGTCGCGCAGCAGCGGCGCCGCGCGGTAGGCCGGGAAGGCGGCCAGGAGTCGCTCCCAGTCCACGGCAACGATGCCGACGTGGACCGGATCGCGGGCGAGGAGCCGCTCCAGGACCTCCAGGCCCACCTCCGGCGGGATGTTGCCGAGACCCCGGCGGGCCAGGCGTTCTCCCCGGCCGGCCTGCGCCGCGAGTCCCACCTCGGCCCAGGGGCCCCAGGCGAGGCTGGAAGCCGGTTTCCCCTCGCCGCGCCGCAGATGGGCCAGCACGTCCAGGAACGCGTTGGCCGCCGCGTAGTTGGCCTGCCCCGCCGAGCCCAAGAGGGCGGCGGCCGAGGAGAACAGGAGGAAGAAGTCCAGCGGCTCGCGGTCCAGGAGGTGGTGCAGGAGCCAGGCGCCCAGCACCTTCGCCCGGAAGACGGCGGCCAGGGCGGCGGCGTCGAGCTGCAGGACGGCCTGGTCCTGGAGCACGCCGGCCGCATGGACGACGCCCCTGATCGGCGGCCAGCCCTCACGCCGGAAGCCGTCCAGGAAGTCGGCGAGCTGCCCCTCGTCCGCCACGTCCACCGGCGCGACGTGCACGGCCGCTCCCCTCGCCTCCAGGTCGCGCACGGCGCTCACCTGCCGGCCGGCGCGGCTCGCCGGGTCGATCTCGCTCCAGGTGGCGCGCGGCGGGAGCTGGGTTCTTCCCAGGAGGATGAGGCGGCGGGCTCCCCGAGCGATCATCCAGCGGGCCACTTCCAACCCGAGGCCGCCGAGGCCGCCGGTGACGAGGTAGGTGCCATCCGTCCGCCAGCGCGGAGCCGGCCCGTCCGGCTGCAGCAGGTCGCGCCGCCGTGCCAGGCGCGCGCCGTGGGCGACGCCGGAGCGCCAGACGACCTGCGTCTCGTCCCCCGGCGCGAGGAGCTGGCGCGCCAGCCGGCCGGCGCACTCCGCAGGCCCCTCCTCCGGGTCCAGGTCGATCAGCCCGCCCCACAGGGACGGGTGCTCCTGGGCCAGGGAGCGCCCGAATCCCCAGAGGGGTGCCTGGGCCACGGCGACGGCCCCATCTCCCACCGGCTGCGCGCCGCGGGTCACCAGCCAGAGTCGCGGCGGGTTGACCCCGGCCCGGAGGAGGAGCTCCTGGACCAGGGGCAGGGCGGCGCCGCAGCCTTGCCGCTCCGCCTCCTCCAGCGCAGCGACCGTGACTTCGCCGGCCGGGACCGCGTCCAGGCTCCAGAGGTGGACCACCCCGCGCAGGGGGGGCCAGCCGCCGGCGACGAGGTGGTCGAGGAGCCGGCGCACGTCTTCGACCTCCCCGGCGCGGATGCGGAAGCGGCCTTCCGGCAGCTCCTCCCAGGACGGGCCCGGGAGCACCACGGCGCAGCGCTCCCCCAGTCCGCCGAGCCGCGCCGCCAGCTCGTTGCCCGCGCCCAGACCGTCGGCGAAGATCAGCCAGCCGGCCGGGGACGCGGCGGAGGCGGGCAGCTCCGGCAGAGAGATCGGCTCCCACCGCAGCTCGTAGAGCCAATCCGCCGGCGAGGATCCGGCGCCGCGGGGGCTCCCTCCGTCCAGCGCGCGCAGGCGCATTCCCCGGGCCTCGACCACGACCCTCCCCTCGTCGTCCAGGAGGCGGCCGTCCCCGATGCGGGTCGCGGAGCCGTCTGCGCCCTCCGCCGCGCGTTGCCAGGCGTGGCTCCACAAGTGCGTTCCCGGGCGGCCGTAGATCCGCAGCTCGTCGAGGCCCGCCGGCACGAACGAGCGGCCATCGTCGCCGTCGCCGTTGCCGGCCGCGGCCACCACCTGGCCGCAGGCATCCAGGACCGCGGGATGGACATGGTAGGCGGCGAGGTCCGGCAGCAGCCCCGCCGGGGCGCTCACCTCCCCCAGGGCTTCGCCCTCGCCGCGCCAGAGGCGGGCGATGCCCTGGAAGAGGGGCCCGTACTGGAGCCCCTGGGCCGCGAGCCGCGGATAGAGGTCGGCGCCGGCGACGACGCTCGGGCAGCGGCCGCGCACCGCGTCGAGATCGACCGCCTCGGGCCGGCCATTGCCCCCATCGCCGCCATCGCCGTCCGCCTGGCGGACGCGGCCGGTGGCGTGGAGCGTCCAGGGACCCTCCAGGGCCGCGTCCGGACCGGCCCCGTCCATCCGGCTGAAGACCTGGAAGGTGGCCTCGCCCTCCTCCGCGCCCGCGAGCACGACTTGGACGCGGCGGGTGCCGGTCTCGGGCACGACCAGCGGGCTCAGGAAGCGGACGTCCGCCAAGGCTGCGGGGAGCTCTCCCGCGACTTGCGCCGAGGCCGCCACGGCCATCTCCAGGTAGGCGGTGGCCGGCACGACCATGGTCCCCTCGACGCGATGGTCGCTGAGGAACGGCAGGTCTTGCGCTCCCAGGTCCCTCTCCCACACCCACTGGCGGCGCGGATGCGCCAGCGGCAGCGGCGGGCCGAGGAGCGGATGGCCGCCGGCGGCGCGGCGCTCCGGCCGGGAGGGCCGCGCGGCAGGGCCATCGAGCCAGCAGCGCTCGCGCTGCCAGGGGTAGGCCGGCAGGGGAATCGGCCGGCCGCCGCGCTCCTGGAAGCGTCGCCAGGCGACGGGCTGACCCTGGACGTAGAGGGCGGCGAGAGAGCGCAGGAGCGTTTCCCGCCCGGGCTCGCCCCGGCGCAGCGAGGCGAGCACGACCCCCTCGGCGCCGTGGTCGCGAAGGCCCGTGGAGAGCGCGGCCGACAGGACCGGATGCGGGCCGAGCTCCAGGAAGCGCCGGCGCTCCTGCCCGATCAGCGCACCCACCGCGTCGGCGAAGAGCACCGGCTGCCGCGCCTGCCGGCGCCAGTAGGCGACGTCCCATTCCTCCCCGCGGGCGGCGGCCCCGGTGAGCGTCGAGACGAGAGGGACGGCGGCGGCGCGCGGGGTGAGCCCGCCCAGGGCGGTCTCGAAGCCATCGAGGAACTCCTCGATCCGCGGGCTGTGGAAGGCATAGCCCGGGGCCAGGACGCGGCAGAAGACCTGGCGCTCCTGAAGCCGCGCGAGGAGCGCCTCCAGGGCCTCCGGATCGCCGGAGACCACCACCGAGCGCGGCGCATTGATCGCGGCGACGGCGAGCCGGTCCTTCAGGCCCGTGAGCTCGCGTCCGCACTCTTCGGGCGAGAGCTCGACCTGGGCCATCCGCCCTCCGGCCGTGGCGCGCTCGAGCAGGCGCCCGCGCTCGACGGCGAGGCGCACGGCCTCGTCCAGGCTCAGCACCCCCGCCAGGTACGCCGCCGCGACCTCGCCGGCGCTGTGGCCGACGAGCGCGCCGGGCTCCACCCCCCAGTGGCGCCAGAGAGCCGCCAGGGCGACCTGGAGGGCCAGGAGGACGGGCTGGGCGACCTCGGTGTTCAGCAGACGGGAGCGCTCTTCGGGCGCTTCCAGCTCGGCGAGGAGCGACCAGCCGGCCAGGCCGGACACGAGGCGGTCACACTCCTCCAGCGCGACGCGGAAGACCGGCTCCTGCGCCGCCAGATCGAGCCCCATGCCCGGGCGCTGCGGCCCCTGGCCGGCGAGCACGAAAACCGGTCCGCCGGTCTCTTCCTCGGCCTGTCCTGCTGCCAGGCGCGGGTGCGGCTCGCCGCGCAGGAAGGCCTCCAGGCCGGCCCGCGCCTCGGCGCGGTCCCGTGCCACCACCGCCAGGCGGTGGCGGTGATGCGCCCGCCGGCCGGCGCTGAAGGCGAGGTCCGCGACCGCCGTCTCGTCCCCCGAGAGGTCCAGGAGGTCGAGGACCGACCGCGCCCGCTCCGCCAGCGCCGCGGGGAGGTGGGCCGAAAGCGGCAGCAGGTGCGGCGGCGGCGGCTCCGCCCGTGCCGCCGCCTCCGGCGCCCCCGCCAGGACGGCATGGGCGTTCGTGCCGCCAAAGCCGAAGGCGCTCACGCCGGCCAGCGCGGGGCCCGCGGGCCAGGGGGCCAGCTCCCGCTGCACGGCGAGCGGCAGCTCGGCAAACGGGATGTGCGGGTTCGGCTCCTGAAAGTGAAGGCTGGGCGGGATCTCCCGGTGCCAGAGCGCGAGAGCGGTCTTGATCAGACCGGCGACGCCGGCGGCGGCTTCCAGGTGGCCGACGTTCGTCTTCACCGAGCCCAAGGCGCAGCGGTCGCCCGCCGGGCGCCCCTCTGCCAGGACGCGGCCCAAGGCCTTGGCCTCGATCGGGTCGCCGAGCAGCGTGCCGGTGCCGTGGGCCTCGACGTACTGCGCGTCCCCGGGCGAGGCGCCGGCGCGGCGCCAGGCCTGCCGCAGCACTTCCTCCTGAGCCCGCGGGCTGGGGGCCATGAGGCCGTTCGTGCGGCCGTCCTGGTTGACGGCCGTGCCGCGCACCACGGCGTAAATGCGGTCGCCGTCCGCCAGGGCACGCGGCAAGGGCTTGAGAACGACGCAGCCCGCTCCCTCGCCGCGGACGAAGCCGTCGGCGCGGGCGTCGAAGGCCTTGCAGCGGCCGTCGGCGGCGAGGTTCCCGGCCCGGGCGTAGGAGATGCCCACGTCCGGCACCAGCATCAGGTTCACTCCGCCCACCAGGGCGCGGTCGCACTCCCCTTTCTCCAGGCTCTGGCAGGCGAGATGGAGAGCCACCAGAGAGGACGAGCAGGCCGTGTCCACCGCCAGGCTGGGACCGCGCAGGTCGAACGTGTAGGAGAGGCGGTTGGCGGCCACGCTCAGCGCGCAGCCGGGGCCGCCGTAGGCATCGATCGCGGCCGGGTCCGCGGGCTGGAGGCGGCCGTAGTCGTAGGTGGAGATCCCGACGAACACGCCGGTGCGGGCGCCGGCGGCGAGCTCCGGCCGGCCGGCGTCCTCCAGGGCTTCCCAGGCGACCTCGAGGAGGAGCCTCTGCTGCGGGTCGACCCGCACTGCCTCGCGCCCGCCGAGCCCGAAGAAGGCGGGATCGAAGCGCTCCACGCCGGAGAGGAAGCCGCCCCAGCGCACCTCCGCCTCCGGCGGCCAAGCCGTCAGCTCGCGACGCTCGGCCGGCACCTCGGAGACGGCGTCGACGCCGTCGCGCAAGAGACGCCAGAAGGCCTCGAGCCCGTCGGCCCCCGGCAAGCGGCAGGCCATGCCGACAATGGCGAAAGAGGTCGGAGGCGGGAGATCGGCGTGATCCTCTCCGCTCTCTTCTCTCTCCTCTCCCGCCGCCAGATATCGGGCGAGAGCCTCGATCGTAACGTGCTCGTAGAGGAGCGTGGGGTCGAGCCGGCGGCCGAGCCGCTCCGCCAGCTCCCCCGACAGGCCGACGAGCCGGGCCGAGTCGAGACCGAGTTGGGTGAAGGGGGCGCGGACGTCCAGGCTGCGAGGGTCGACCCCGAGCTGCTCGGCGAGCTTCTCCACCAGCCAGACGCGGAGGGAGTTGGGGGAGAGGGAGACCGGCAAGTCGGCCGATTCCTCCTCGCCCTCCGCGCGCCACTCCCCGACCGGTTCCAGTTTCCCCGCCAGGAATGCGGCCCGGCAGAGGTGGCGCTGCATCTTGCCGCTCGACGTCTTGGGCAGGGTGAACGGCCGCACCAGCACGGCCGCATGGACGGCGATCTCGTGCGCCTCGGCCACCGCTTGGCGGATGGCTCCCGTCACCCGCGCGGCGTCCAGCCCGCGCAGGCCGTGGCGGTGGACCTCCTGCACGACGACCAGGCGCTCCTCGCCGCCGACGTCCACCGCGAACGCGGCGCCGCCGCCCGCCAGGAGGTCCGGGTGGCTCCTCTGCACCGTCCACTCGATGTCGTGGGGGTAGTGATTGCGCCCGCGCACGATGATCAGGTCCTTGCTGCGGCCGGTGACGAACAGCTCGCCATCCAGGACGAAGCCCAGGTCGCCGGTGCGCAGGAAGGGGCCGGCGCCGGGGTCCGCGGCCAGCCGGGCCCGGAACGTGCGCTCGCTCTCCTCCTCCCGGCCCCAGTACCCCGGGGCGACGCTCGCGCCCGCGACCCAGATCTCCCCCACCCGTCCCGCGGGGAGCTCGGCCGCGGACTCGGGCTCGACGATGGCGACCCGTTGCTCCGCCAGGAGGAGTCCCGAGCCCGCCAGGCGCCGCGCTCCGCCGTCGCCGTCCGGGACGGGAACGGCCCGCCCCTGCTCGAGGTCCGCGGTCCGGAACGGCTGGACGGCCGGGGCCGACCCCCGGCGCTTGACGCCGGAGACGATGAGGGTGGCCTCGGCCAGGCCGTAGCAGGGGTAGAACGCCTCGCGCCGGAAGCCGCACTCGGCGAACGCCGCGGCGAACCTCTCCAGGGTCTCGGGCCGGATCGGCTCGGCGCCGTTGAAGGCGAGCTCCCAGCGGCTCAGGTCGAGCTCCCGCTTCTGCTCGGCGGTGACCTTCTCGACGCACAGGTCGTAGCCGAAGTTCGGCGCGCCGCTGCCGGTGGCGCCGTAGCGCGAGAGCGCCTGGAGCCAGCGCACCGGTTTTTGCAGGAAGGCGGCCGGCGCCAGCAGGACCAGGGGGAACCCGGCGTAGAGGGGCTGCAGGACCTGGCCGATCAGCCCCATGTCGTGGTAGGGCGGGAGCCAGCCCACGCTCACCGCGTCGTCCGGCTGCGGGAAGGCGCGCCGGATCATCGCCTGGTTGTGCAGGAGATTGCCGTGGGTGATCCGCACCCCCTTCGGCGTCGCGGTCGAGCCCGAGGTGTACTGGAGGAGAGCCAGCGTGCCGGGGTCCGCCTCGGGTTGGCGCCAAGCCTCGGCCTCGTCAAGGCCCAGCAGGTCCGTGGCGATCCAGCGGAGAGTGCCCAGCTCGGGGGCCGCGGCCACCCGCGTCTCCAGGCCGGCGAGCAGCTCCGCGGTGGTGAGGGCGACGGCCACGCGGGCGTCCCCGACGATGGACTGCAGGCGCGAGACCGAGCGGTTCAGGCGCGGCGGGTAGGCGGGCACCGCCACGACCCCGGCGTAGAGGCAGCCGAAGAAGCCGGCGAGGTACTCGAAGCCGGAGGGGTAGACCAGGAGCGCGCGCTCGCCGGCGAGACCCAGGGCCTGGAGGCGGGCGGCCACGGCGCGGGCCTGGCGGTCCAGCTCGCCGTAGGTGAGATGGATCTCCTCGGTCTCGCCGTCCACCAGGAACGTGTAAGCCCGGCGGTCGGGCTGACCGGCGGCGCGGAAGCGCAGAAGCTCGACGAGGGTGGCCGCCTGCACTCTCGGCTCCTACAGCACTTCGGACACCAGCTCCGCGATCTCGCCGGAGGAGAGGGGCGACGAGGGCGGCTCCGGCTCGTCGTCGCGCACGGCGCGCAGGCGGCGGTGGATCTCGGGCAGCAGCCGGCGGCGGTCCTCGAGGTCGACGATCCGGCCGGTCAGGTGGAAGACGTACGTCGTGGTGAGCCAGTTGGTGAAGTCCTGCTTCGAGCCCAGGTGCTTGTCCACGTTGGTCATGATCCAGGACAGGTGCGCCCAGGTGTCGAAGCAGTTGGCGCAGTCCCAGTTGTCGCTGCGGCAGCAGGCCCGGGTCGTTACCAGGTCGGAGTTGTAGGCGCGGAAGTGCGGCAGGTAGGCCTTGCCGTTGCGGAAGCGTTCCTGGTTCTTCGGGATGTCGTTGCTCAACGTGCAGCAGACGTCGAAGCCCCAGCGGTCGTCGAACAGCCGGCCGGTGCTGATCACGCGGGTGATGTAGGAGGTGGCGAGGACCCGGTCCGGGTAGCGGTCGATCATGCGGTCGATCTCCCGGCGTACGCGCTCGAACCCCCGGGAGTGGTCGACGGCGCCGCCGAGGCCGGCGATGTCGCCATAGAAGTTGAAGCCGACGTAGTTGCCGTTGGCGACGATCTGGTCCACCACGCTCTCGATCTCGTGCGCGTTGCCGGGCGTGGTCGTGTAGTACCAGAGGGCCCGGCAGTCGTCCCGATAGTTCTCGAGACCGCGGGCGAAGACGTCGCGCTTGCCGCCGCCGCGCAGGCGGATGTCGGTCTCGTGGTCCCCCCAGACCGAGACCACGATCGGCATGTCCTCGAAGCCCTCACAGGGGATGCGGCGCAGGCCGTTGGTCACCACCAGCATCCAGAAGCGGTCGTAGACCTTCTTGAGCCGCTCCGGCATCAGGCTCGGCTCGCCGCCCAGCACGGTGACGAAGTTCGTGCCGCGGGCCTGCTCCTGCTCGAGGAAGCGGTCGAACACCGCCTCCTCCTTGGGCGCCTTGTGGTGGTCCATCCCCTCGGCGAAGAAGTAACAGCCCTGGCAGCGGATGTTGCAGGCGTGGGTGAGGTCCATCTGGATGGGCCGGATCGGTCCGGCGGCGCTGATGTCCTCGTAGAGAAGCCGGAGGAACGGGTCTTCGAGGTACTGTCGGATGGCGCTGCTCATGGTCTCGTCCCCTCTCAGGCGCCGATCGTCAGCGGCGCCAGCTCCAGCGGCTGGCGCAGCAGGTCGGGGATCCGCTCGACGTCGGGCGCCATGCGGCCCCGCTCGGCGAACAGCCGGGTCGACCCGGTCCAGAGCGGCAGGACCCGTCCCTCCTCGTCGGTGACCCGCCAGGGCTCGAGGATCGCGCGGCGTTCCTCTTCGGAGCGGAAGTCGTCGTCGGTGAACGGAACGCTCGCGGCCTCCGGCGGCGGCGCGTCGGTGCCGGCAAGGTAGCTGCGGCCGCCGTCCGGCCGGTCGTCGCAGGCCACCGTGTTGGCCAGGTCGAAGAGGAGGGTGGTCCACCAGCCGTCCGCGACGTAGCCGGGAAAGGTGTGGGCGAAACGGCGCAGCTTGGTCCCGGCCGTGTACAGCCGCTCCAGGAGCCACTTGTAGCCGGCGATGAAGTCCGCCGCCGTCTCGCGCTTCGGCCGCACCGTCAGCGTGTAACCCGAGAAGTCGCGCAGCAGCGCGTTGGGCAGGAAGGCGGGCTCCTCCTCGGCGGCCAGACGGCGGAAGTGCGGCGTGCCCGGAATCGGGCTCTCGAAGCAGACGTAGCTGGGTAGGTAGAGCCCGCACTCCCGCAGCCGGTCCGGGAGCGAGTGCACGTAGTCCAGGTCGTCCATCGTCGGGCTCAGCATCAGCCCCGAGCCCACCAGGATGCCGTGCCGCCGGCACTGCTCCAGCACCTCCCGCGTGCGATGGATCGTGTTCTGGAACTTGTTCATGTCGGCCAGCGTCGCCGGGTTGAGGCTCTCCAGTCCGACGAACATCGCCCGGCAGCCGGCCCGGGCCAGGGCCTGCACCCGGTCGACCTGGGTGAGGACGTTGAAGGTGATCTGCGAGCCCCAGCGCAGGTCGAGGGGCGCGAGCGCGGCGCAGAGCTCGTCGAGATAGCGCGGATTGCCGCCGATGTTGTTGTCCACGAAGGAGGCGAAGCGCAGCTTGTAGGCGGGCACCCGGCCGCGCAGCATCCGCCGGCCTTCCCGCACCTCGTGGACGATGCGCTCCACCGGCCGCACGTGGAAGCGGGTGCCGATGCCGGTCAGGGCGCAGAACTCGCAGGCGAAGGGGCAGCCGCGGGTGGCTTCCAGCGTGAGCGGGATCAGGTTCCTGTCGGCCAGCAGGTCGAAGCGCGGCACCGGCACGGCCAGCGGGTCGTAGGGGGAGGAGACGTAGAGCGGCTGCAGCTCGCCGCGCCGGAAGTCCTCGACGAGCCGCGGCACGCACCCCTCGGCGTCGCCCACCACCACCGCGTCGAAGAAGGGGCTGCAGAGGCGGGTGTAGGTGCTGGCCATGAAGCCGCCGTAGACGGTCTTGGCGCCGCGGCGGCGGAAGTAGTGGGAGATCTGGCGGGCGCGGTCGAAGTCGGAGTGGATGCTGGAGAGGAAGACGAGATCATAGTCCCGGCTCCAGTCGACGTCGCCCGGGCTTCTGTCGTTGATCACCTCCACGTCCACGTCCGGCGGCAGCAGGGCGGCGATCAGCGGCCCCGTGATCGGCTGGACGGCCCCGGCATAGGGCTTGCCCTGCCGCCGGTTGTCCATGTAGGCGTAGATGATTCCCACTCTCATGCCGCTCTCCAGGGGTGCCCGGGCCACGGCACCCTTCCGTGCCCCGCGCTGCCGGCTTATGCTTGCCGCAATCGTCGAAGGCTACATCAAGGGATGAACGGATTCGAACCCGGCGCGTCCGGGCTGGAGATCGAGCGCCTGAGCGGGCCGGAGCTGCGGCGTTTCTTCGCCGGGGGCTTGGAGGCCCTGCGGAGCTGCGCGGAAGCGGTCGATGGCCTCAACGTCTTCCCGGTGCCCGACGGCGATACCGGCACCAACATGGTGGCGACGCTCGCCGGGGCCTTGCGCGCGGTCGCGGACTGCCCGGCCGGCGACCTGGGCACCGTCGCCGCCGTGCTGGCCCGCGGCGCCCTCCTCGAAGCCCGGGGCAACAGCGGGGTGATCCTGGCGCAGATCCTCGCCGGCCTGGCCTCCTCGTTCGCCGGCGCCGGCGAGACCGGCAGCGAAGGTTGGGCCGCGGCCTGGCGGGAGGCGTCCCGGGCGGCCTACGGGAGCGTCGGCACGCCGGTTGAGGGGACCGTGCTGACGGTCGTCCGGGAGGCTGCCGCGGCGGCGGCGGAAGCCGCCCAGGCCGGGCTCCCCCTCCTCGCCGCCTGGCGGTCCATGGCGGACGCCGCCGACGTGGCGGTGGCCCGCACGACCCGCCTCCTGCCCGTGCTGGAGCTGGCCGAGGTGGTAGACGCCGGCGGCCTCGGCCTCGCCCTGGTGGTGCGCGGCGGCCTCGCCGCCTTCACCGGCGAGCCGCTGCCGGCTCCGGAGCGCCTCCCCGCGCCCTCGGCGCGCACCCGGCAGGTGATCGCGGAGGCGTCCTTCCCCCGCTACTGCACCCAGCTCGTCTTGACCGGCGCCCGCATCGATCGCGCCGACCTGGACGCCCGTCTGCGCCGGCTCGGTGACTCGCTGGACCTGACCGGCGGCGAGGACGGCCGGCCGGGGGACGCGTTCCGCATCCACCTCCACACCGACGAGCCCGAGGCGCTGTTCGCCTACGCGGCGACCCTGGGCACGGTGTCGCAGCGGAAGGTGGACGACATGGAGGAGCAGCGCTCGCGCTTCCTCGCCGCTTCCGAACCGCTCGCGACCGGATGGGTAGCGGTGGCTGCCGGGGCGGGGATGCGCCGGGTCTTCGCGAACCTCCCCGGCGCCGCCGGGGTGGTGGAGCGTCCCGCGGACAGCTTTCTCGGGGAAGCGGAGCTGGCGGCGGCTCTCGCCCACGCTCCGGCGGCCCAGCTCCTGCTTCTCGCCAACGGCTCGGACTTGTGGCCGGCGGCGGCGGCCGCCGCCGCGGCGTCGCTCAGGCCGGCCCGCGCCGTGCTCACCGCGAGCGTCCCCGCGGGCATCGCGGCCGCCCTCGCCTTCGATCCCGCGGCCTCGATCGACGACAATGCCGACCTCATGCTGGAGGCGGGCCGGCGGGTGCGCACCGTCGCGCTGTCGCCGGAGACCATGGCGGCGGCCGAAGAGAGGATCGCCGCGCTGGGCGGCGGCTTCTCGCTGCTCACCATCTACCGCGGCGCCGGCGCCACACCCGAGCAGGTCGAAGAACTGACCGCCCGCCTGCAGCGCCGTTTCCCCGGCATCGAGACCGAGGTCCTGGACGGCGGCCAGCCTGAGCCCCCGCTGCTGCTGGCGGTGGAGTGAGCCTCGGCCTCAAGAGCCACGAGCTGAGCACGGCCCGTTGCCAGAAGTCGGCCACATCGGCCGTCATAGGAAGAGGCCTTCCCGCCGGGCGCGGCGGTAGAAGCCGTACTCTCCGGCTTCGAAGACCTCCGCGGCCACACGAGTGGCATGAATCGGAGCGTCGATCTCGAGCTGGACTGGCAGCCTTCTCTCTCTCCTTCAAAACCAGAAGTGGGTACTCACTACCCCTCCACATTTTGAGCAAATCTCGCAGATGCATTCACGACGACCCGCTATTGACATTGAACCCGCGCCTATTACATTTGCACTTGGAAGGCCTCTGCGTGAAGTGAATGCAGAACCGACACCCTTTGACCATGTCGCCAGTCAGAGCGCATCTCTCGCGCCCCTGCTTGCGCCTCACTCCGGGTCGACGATCGACCAGCCGGCCCAGAACCTGGGCTCACGAAAGCGCTCATCACTGCGCACTGCCTTCTGCGCCTCATGGAACGCCTGGAGCAGTGGCTTGCCCTCGCCCCACAGCCTCTCGTAGAAGCTCGACATCAGCACTTTCGTCGCCTCGTCGTCGACGGGCCACAGCGACATCACGACGCGGCGGGCGCCGGCTGCGTAGAGGGCGGACCGTAGCCCGAGCAGGCCCTGGCCCGACGCCTTCACTCCGAGGCCGGTATTGCAGGCGGACAGGACCACGAGCCGGGCGCGCCCCAGGTCCGCATCGAGGATCTCCTCGGCGGTCAGGATGCCGACGCCCTGCAGGGTGACCGGATCCCTCACGTTGGCGCCGGAGAGGGCCAGCCCGCTGTTCACCAGGGGAGTGCGGGCGGGTGCATCGGTCCCGCCTTCCGGCACGAAGCCGTGGGTCGCCAGGTGCACGAAGGTGGCTGCCCCCACCTGGGCGAGGACGGCAGCCTTCGTGGCACGGCCGGCGTCCAGCCGTATGGTCGCGATCTGGCGGTCGCTCGCGAGGCTGGCGAGCTTCCGGGCCTCGTCGTCGCTCCAGGGAAGGGGAGCGAAGGGCATACCGCGGCGACCGGGTGTGCGGGGGGTGCGACCGGCGT
>DASWHY010000289.1:0-8199 GCA_036397955.1 Thermoanaerobaculia bacterium
GAGGCGATGGCGAGCGGCCTGCCGGTCGTCGCCTCCGGCATCTCGGGGATCCCGCTGGCGGTCGAGGACGGGCGGACAGGGCTCCTGGTGCCCGAGGGAGACGCCGGCGCCCTCGCGGCGGCCCTCCTGCGCCTGCTCGCCGATCCCGCGGCGCGGTGGGCGATGGGGAAGGCGGGCCGGCGGAAGGCCGAGCGCGAGCTGACCTGGGGCGCCGTGGCCGCGCGCTACCGCGCCGCCTACCTCGGCGCCCTCGCCGCCGGCCCCGGCGGCGCCTGATAGCATCGCGCGCCGGCCGAGCGGACCCGTCCCGGAAGATCCCCGATGCCTCGCAGACTCCCCCTCGCTCTCCTCTGCGCCGCCCTGCTCCTCGCCGGCGCCTGCCGCAAGGGGCCGGCGGAGGACGAGGCCTCGGTCCAGCAGGCGCTCAAGGAGAAGGGGACGTTGGAGGTGCTCGACGAGGTCGCGGCGGCGAAGTACACCCCGCCCGAGGACGGCAAGCTGACCGAGCGGCAGATCGAGATGTACCTCGCGGTGCGCGAGCGCGGGAAGCGCATCCGCGAGGTGGCCGGCAAGGAGCTGGAGAAGAAGTCCGCGGCGGCCAAGGAGGAAGGGGAGGAGATGGGCCTCTTCGAGGCGGTGCAGGCGATGGGGGACGCGGCCGACATCGCCACCGCCAACCTGCGCGCGGCGCAGGAGCTGCAGCACAACCCGAAGGAGTACCAGTGGGTGGAGGAGCGGGTCACCGAGGCGCTCCTTTCCGAGCTGAGCCAGCGGCTCAACGCCCAGCTCGCCGAGGGGCGCGACGAGTACGTGCAGCTCCTCGAGGCGCAGAAGCAGGCGTCCGCCGACCCGGAGAGGCGGGCCGAGCTGGAGCGGAAGATCGCCGAGATGCGCGGCCGTGCGGAGAAGCCGGCCGAGCCGCCCGGAGAGGCGCTCCGCCACAACGTCGAGCTGGTCGCCAGGTACCGCGACCGCATCCGCGCCGTGCAGACGCCCGAGGAGCGCTTCGCCACCGGCCACGGCGAGGAGCTGCCGGGCGAGCCCGCCACGACCGCCGCGCCGCAGGAGCCGTGACCGCCACGCTGACGGAGGGCGATCTCGGCGAGCGCTGGGCGCGGCGCCTCGTCTGCTCCCGGACCGGCGCCGCCGCCCCGCTCGACGCGCCCGCCTTCCTCTCCCCGGCCGGCGCTCCCTGGCTGGTCGACTACGAGCTCGACGCCGCGCGCGGCGAGACGCTCCGCCGCGCCCTCCCCGGCCGCCCCTGGACCCTCTGGCGCTACCGCGAGCTGCTGCCGATTGCCGACGCCGCCCGCCGCGTCGACCTCGGCGAAGGGGGGACACCGCTCGTCCCGCTGCGCGGCTGGGCGCCGCCCGGGGTGCGCGTCTGGCTCAAGGAGGAGGCGGGCAACCCGACCGGCTCCTTCAAGGCGCGCGGCCTGTCGCTCGCCGTCAACCGCGCCCGCGAGCTCGGCGCGCCGGGCGTGCAGCTCGCCAGCGCCGGCAACGCCGCCCTCGCCCTCGCCGCCTACGCCGCCGCCGCCGGCCTGCCGGCGCGGGTGGCCCTCCCCGAGGACACGCCGCCGACGGTCGCCGCGCGCTGCCGCGCCCACGGCGCGGACGTGCTGACGGCGCCCGGCACGCTGGTCGAGGCGGCGAAGCTCCTCGCCGGCGACGACGGGTATTGGACCCTCTCGACCCTGCGCGAGCCTTATCGCGTCGAAGGGAAGAAGACGATGGGCTTCGAGATCGCCGAGCAGTTCGGCTGGCAGCTGCCGGAGTGGATCGTCTACCCGACCGGCGGCGGCACCGGCATCGTCGGCATGCACAAGGCCTTCGCCGAGCTGGAGCGGCTGGGGCTGGTCGCGGGGCGGCGGCCGCGCTTCGTCGTGGTGCAGGCGGCCGGCTGCGCGCCGCTGGTGCGCGCCTTCGCCGCGGGCGCGGCGACGGCGGAGCCTTGGGAGGAGCCGCGCACTCGCGTCTGGGGCCTGCGTGTGCCGCGGGCGCTCGGCGACTTCCTGGTGCTGCGCGCGCTGCGCGAGACCGGCGGGCGGGCCTTGGCGGTGGACGAGGCGCGGCTGCCGGAGGTGACGGCGCGGGCGGCGCGCGCCGGGCTCCTCGTCGGGCCGGAGGGGGCGGCAGCGCTCGCCGCGGTCGAGGATCTGGCGGCGGCGGGGGAGCTGGCGGCAGGAGACCGCGTCGTGGTCTTCCAGACCGGGCACCCCGGGAACTACCTCTGATGGACTGGCCGGCCCACGGGGGCGGGCGCCTCCAGCAATTCCTCGACGACCTCGTCGCCGTCGGCGAGCTGAGCGCCGCGGCCGGGATGGTCGGCGGCGCCGACGGGGTCGCCTGGACGGGCGTCGCCGGCGAGGCCCGCCCCGGCCGGCCGGCGACGCTGGCCACCCGCTTCGACTACGGCTCGCTCGCCAAGCCGTTCGTCGCCACCCTGGCACTCGTCCTCGACGCCGGCGGTGAGCTGCCGCTCGGCACCACCGTCGGCGAGGCCCTCCCGGAGTCCCATCCCACTCTCGCCCGCCGCACCCTCGAGGACCTCCTCCGCCACGAGGCCGGGGTGCGCCACTGGGCGCCGCTCTACCACCTCTGCCGGACGCCGGCGGACGTGGAGCCGCTGCTCCTGGGCGGGGAGCTGCTGGGCGAGCGGCGGGGAACCTACAGCGACCTCGACTTGATCGTCTGGTGGCTCGCCGCCGAGCGCCTCCTCGGGCGGCCGCTCGTGCCGCTGCTCAAGGAGCGGGTCCTCCGCCCGCTCGGGATCGGGGGCGTCGAGGACGTGCCCGGCGAACGGCCCGACGTCGCGGTCTGCCGCTGCGACACGGCCAAGGAGGTGCGGCTCGCCGCCGAGCAGGGGCTGGCGATCGACCTCCTGCCGCCGCCGCCCCCCGGCATCCCGAACGATGGCAACGCCCGCTTCCTCGGCGGTTTCCCCGGCCACTCCGGGCTCTTCGGCTCGGCCGAGGCGCTCTTTCGGCTGGGCGCGGAATGGCTGCGGCCGGGCGCCTTGTTGACGCCGGAGGCGGTGGCGCGGGCGCGCGGCGGCGGCGGCCGCTTCGCGCTCGGCTGGTGGCGGCGGCGGACGCTCCAAGGCGGCGGGCCCAGCCTGCCGCCGAGCGCCTTCGGGCACACCGGTTTCCCGGGCGGCAATCTCTGGATCGATCCCGAGGCCGGCCGCGTGCTGGTGTTTCTCGCCCATCGCACCAGCGCCGCCGTGCCGATCAACCGCCGCCGCCGGCGGTTCCATACGCTGGCGTATCATCGCGACCCGCGTTAGGCCGGCGCTTTCCAAGGAGAAAAGCATGTCCCTCGCCATTCGCGACCTGGTGCTCGTCGACGGGGTGCGCACCCCGATGGCCGAGTACAACGGGTCTTTCGCAGACCTCTCGGCGATCGAGCTCGGCGCCCGCGCCGCGCGCGCCCTCTTCGAGCGCACCGGCGCCGACCCGGCGGAGCTCGACCACGTCGTCGTCGGCAACGCCCTCCAGACCTCTCCCGACGCCATCTACGGCGCCCGCCACGTGGCGCTCCAGGCCGGGGTGCCGAAGGAGGTGCCGGCGCTCACCGTCAACCGCCTCTGCGGCTCCGGCGTGCAGTCGATCCTCTCCGGCGCGCAGATGATCCTGACCGGCGACGGCACCACCGTTCTGGTCGGCGGCATGGAGAACATGAGCCAGGCGCCGCACGTCATCTGGGGGGCGCGCAAGGGCTTCAAGCTCGGCCAGGGGCAGCTCCAGGACCTCCTCATGGTCTCGCTCATGGACAGCTGGTGCGGCTGCTACATGGCGCAGACCAGCAACAACCTGGCGCGCGACTACGGCATCTCCCGCCGCGAGCAGGACGAGTTCGCGCTCTGCTCGCAGAAGCGGGCCGCCGCGGCCTGGGAGAGCGGCCGCCTGGCCGAGGAGGTGGTGGCGGTCGAGGTGGGGAGCGGCAAGCGCGCCAAGACGATCGACCGCGACGACCACCTGCGCCCCGGGACGACGATGGAGGACCTGGCCGGCCTGCCGCCCGCCTTCGACAAGGACGGCTTCGTCACCGCCGGCAACGCCTCGGGGATCGTCGACGGCGCGGCGATGATGCTGCTCTCGACCGCCGAGCGGGCGCGCGAGCGCGGCTGGACGCCGCTCGGGCGCCTGGTCTCCTGGGCGGTCGTCGGCGTCGAGCCGTCGCGCATGGGGATCGGCCCGGCGCCGGCGATCCGCGCCGCCCTCGCCAAGGCCGGCATGACGCTCGACGACGTCACCCTCTTCGAGATCAACGAGGCCTTCGCCGGCCAGATGCTGGCGGTGCTGCGCGAGCTCGAGCTCGACCCGGGCAAGCTCAACGTCAACGGCGGCGCCGTGGCGCTCGGCCACCCGCTCGGCGCCACCGGCACGCGGCTGGTGCTGACCCTGCTCAAGGAGCTGCGGCGGCGCGGCGGCGGCGTCGGCGTGGCCTCGGCCTGCATCGGCGGCGGGCAGGGGATCGCGCTGGTCGTCGAGTCGGCTAATTGATCGACCTCGCCGGCCGGCACGTCCTGGTCACCGGGGCGAGCCGCGGCATCGGCGCCGCCTGTTGCCGGGCGTTCGCCCGGGCGGGCGCCGCCGTCCTGGTCCATTTCGTGGCGAGCGAGGCGAAGGCCAAGCGCCTCCTCGCCGAGCTCGGCGATCTCTCGCCGCGGCCGCGCCCGCACCGGATGTTCCGCTGCAACGTGACGCAGGACGAGCAGGTGGCGGCGCTCTTCGAGTTCGTCGCCCGCGAGTGGGGAGCGCTCGACTGCCTGGTCAACAACGCCGGCGTCTGGGTGCACAACCCGCTGCGCGAGCTCGACGGCGGCGAGCTGCGCGCCACCCTCGAGGTCAACGTCGTCGGACCCTTCCTCTTCGCGCGCGGCGCGCTGCCGCTCCTCGAGCGCTCGCCGGACGGCAACATCGTCAACGTCAGCTCGACCGCCGGGCAGCGCGGCGAGGCTTTCTACAGCCCCTACGCGGCGAGCAAGGGCGCCGTCATCGCCGCCACCAGGGCCTGGGCGAGCGAGCTGGCGCCGCGCGTGCGGGTCAACGCCGTCGCCCCCGGCTGGGTGGAGACCGACATGACGGCCGCGGCCCTGGCCGGCGAGCGCGGCCGCGAGGTCGCCGCTTCGATCCCGCTCGGGCGGGTCGCCGCCCCCGACGACATCGCCGGGCCGGTTCTCTTCCTCGCCTCGCCGCTCGCCCGCCACATCACCGGCGAAGTGGTCAACGTCAACGGCGGCAGCGTCCTCGGCGGCTGAGCGCGGCGTCCTTCGCCGCGTGAGCGCGCCGTCCTCGACGCGGCCTCACGCGGCGCACGCCTCCGTCTGCAGGCGCAGCTCGCCCTCCAGCGCGGCCAGCGCCAGGCTGGCCTGGCCCTGGTACTCCAGCAGCTCCGCGGCGGCGGCGTGGTCGAGGCCCTGGAGGCGGGCGACCGCGACGTCGTCGGCGAGCTCCACCAGCAGCTCGCGGGCGCGCAGCAGCTCGTCGCGGCCGGCGGGCTCGTCGAGCCGCCGGGCGGCGTAGAGCACGGCCTCGTGGGCGCCGGCGGCGGTGCGCCGCAGGCGCGCGACCAGGCCGCTCAAGTCGGGCCCGCTCAGGAAGCGGGTCGCCTCGTGGGCGGCGATCAAGACGGCGTGGATGGCGTCGAGGGCCGGGTAGGCGCGTTCCTGGATCATGGTCTCCGTCTCCTCCCTGTCGTTACCCGGAGTAGACGGAAAAGACCGGGCGGAACTTTGCAGCGCTTAGGGAGCTGCGAATAAGCAGCGCTCGAAGCGGCCGCGGAGCGTCCCTTCGCCGGCGGCGCCGGCGTAGCGCCCCTCGAACCGGCCGGCGAGGACGCTGCGCCGGCCGCGGGCTTCTCGCCGCTCGATCTCCAGCTCGGCCGCGCCGGTCGAGCGCACCAGCGCGCCGCGCGGCCCGCGCGCGGTCAGGAACACCCGGCCGGTATAGCTGCCGGGACCGTCGAACCCCGCCACCACCAGCGCCACGACCGGCAGCTCCGCCGCACCGGTGCGCAGCGCCACCTGCAAGCCCGCGCCGTCGTGCGGCGTGCAGGCGGCGCGGGCGTAGCCCGTGAACTCGCGGCGTCCCTCGGTCCTCAGCTCGGCCGCCCCAGGCCGCGGCGGCCGGGGGCGCGGCGCGGCCGCCTCACCGGCGCTACCGTCGCCACCCCCGCCCCGAGACCAGGGCAGGCGCCCGTCCCAGCGCGGCAGGAGCGCGAAGAGCGCCGCTCCCGCCCCCGCGATCGCGACGACGAGGAGCAGCCAGGGCCAGAGCCGCGGCTCCCGCCGCCGCGCCGCGTAGCTCTGCCGCGGGTCCCACGGCCCCTCCCCGCTCACCGCCGGAAGAGCACTCCCCAGAGCAGCGCCAGCGCCGCCGCCGCGCCGAGCCAGGTGTCGAGCGCCTGCTCCGGGCGGACGACGTGGACCACGGTGGCGGCGAGGAGGAGCGCCGCGCCGGTCGCCATCCAGGCGAGGCGGAGGACGGCGCGCTCCAGCCGGTGCACGGCGCGGCGGGTGTCGGCGGCGAGCGCCGCCTCGACCTGCAGGTCGCCGCGCTCGATCTGGCCGATCAGCCGCTCCAGCCGCCGCGGCAGGTGGAAGAGCGACCGCCCCTGCTCGGTCCCTTCCTCCACCCAGTCGCGCCAGCCGCGCCGCAGCTCCTCCCGCGCCAGCCGCTCGGCGAACGGCATCGTCGCGGCCCAGGGATCGAAGGTCGGGTCGAGCGTCGTCGCCAGGCCCGAGAGCAGCCCCACCGCGCGCGAGACGAAGAGCATGTCCACCTGCACCTGGAAGGGGATCTCGTAGAGGAGGTCGCGGTACTGGCGCAGGAAGTAGCGCGCCTCGGCGATGGCCACCTCGCGGATGTCGCCGATCCGCACGCCCCAGAAGCGCTCGAAGAGGTCCTCGTGGATCTCGATCAGGCGGTGGAGGTCGGCGCCGGGGAGGAGCACGCCGGCGCTCTCGTAGGAGTGCACCATGCGCGCGGCGTCGCGGGTGGCGAGGGCGATCGCGTACTCGCGCAGCGGCTCGCGCAGCCGCTCGGGGACGGTCGCCACCATGCCGAAATCGACGAAGGCGATGCGAAAGGGCGCACCCGGGACGGCGGCGCCGTCGCCGGGAGCGGCGGCCTCGCCGCCCGGCGGCAGCGGGTGGACGAAGAGGTTCCCCGGGTGCGGGTCGGCGTGCACGAAGTGGTGCTCGAAGATCTGCCGCATGTAGAGGTCGTAGAGCGTGCGGGCGACGGCGCCGCGGTCGATGCCGGCCGCCTCGAGGCCGGGCAGGTCGGTGACCTTGATCGCCGCCACGTCCTCCATGGTCAGCGTCCGGCGCGTCGTCTGCTGCCAGTAAATGCGCGGCACCATCATCCGCGGGTCGCCGGCGAAGTCGGCGGCGAAGCGCTCGGCGTGCTGGCCCTCGGCCGTCAAGTCCAGCTCCCGCCGGGTGGTCTCGGCGATCTCCTGCCCGAGGCGGCGAAGGTCGACGCGGCGGCGCACGGTGCGCGACCAGGCGAGGAGGCGGAGGGCGAGCCCCACCGCCGCGAGGTCGGTCTCGACCAGCACTTCGATCCCCGGCCGCAGCACCTTGACGACGACCTCCTCGCCCGAGGGGAGGGCGGCGGCGTGCACCTGCGCCAGCGAGGCGGCGCCGACGGGGACCGGGTCGAAGCGGGCGAAGACGGCGCCGACCGGCCGCCCGAGCTCCGCCTCGACCTGCGCCAGGACGGCGAGGAAGGGAGCGGGAGGGACCTCGTCCTGCAGGCCGGCGAGCTCGCCGATGACCTCAGCCGGGAGGAGGTCCACGCGCACCGAGAGGAACTGCCCGAGCTTGATCAGCACGCCCCCCATCTCGACCGCCAGCGCCCGGTAGCGCCGGGCGATCCGCCGCCAGCGCACGATCGCCGGCGGCCGGAAGGCCTCGAGCCCCGGCCGGTTGAGCAGCAGGTCCCACCAGAGGGCGTGGAGAAAGACCGAAGCCACGAAGCGCCGCAGCTTGCGGTAGCGCCGAAAGTCGATCCGCGCCGGCGGCGAAGGCGGCAACGCCCGGCGGGGATCGCTCATGGCGCGGAGCTTACGACGCTGTGGCAGGATCGCCGGCCGTGAGCGAGGTCACTCTCCGCCCCTTCGCCGGGGCCGCGGACCACAAGGCGTGCGTGGAGCTGCAGAAAGAGACCTGGGGCGCGGACTTCGAGG
>DASWHY010000290.1:0-3343 GCA_036397955.1 Thermoanaerobaculia bacterium
AGAATGGCTTCCTCGCCCCCAGCCTGGCCGAGGAGTACCTGGCGGCGCTGGCCGGCGAGGACGGGGAGGGCTCGTGAGGCGCTGGGGGCTGGTCCTCGCCCTCCTCCTGTCGCTGGGGGTGAACGTCGGCATCCTGGCCACGCTGGCCACCCAGCGGGGCCGGGAGGAGGCGACGGCACCCCTTCCGGCGCCGCCGCCGCCGTTCGACCGGCGGCCCGATGACGGCCCGGGGGCGCGCCCGCCGGGGCCCGGGGGGCCGCAGCGGCGGCTGCAATGGCTGGTCGAGGAGATGCGGCTCGAGGGGGAGGAGCGGCGGCGCTTCCTGGCGATCCAGCGCCGCTTCTTCGCGACCACCCGCGAGGAGCGCCGCGTCCTCGCCGAGCTGCACCGCGAGCTGCGGCAGGAGCTCCTCGCCCCCGAGCCGCGCCGAGCGCGGATCGACGCCCTGGTGCAGCAGATCGGCGCCAGCTACGCCAAGCTGGAGGGGGCGATGGCGGCCAACGTCGTCGACAGCCGCGCCGTCCTCGACGGCGAGCAGGAGCGGCTGTTCCTGGAGTTCGTGCGCCGGCTGCGCGCCGGCCAGGGGCGGCGGTTCCCCCCCGGGCGGCGCCCCCTCCGGCCATAAAAAAACCCCGCCTCGCGGCGGGGTGGAGGAGGGATCCGGGAGAGGAGTTGCCGTCTCTCGTCCGTTCACCCCTATATACGGTGGGACCGGCCCAACTGTTTGGGCTGTTAGCATCCTGCCGGTGTCCCGCCTGCCGTCCCCCCTGACCCTCGGGCTCCTCCTGCTCCTGCCGGCCTCGCCGCTGGCCGCCGGGCCCCCCTTTCGAGAGGCCGGAGACGCCTGGGGGGTGCGCTTCCGCCACCACCACGCCGGCTCCGGGCAGCTCTACATGATCGAGACGATGGGCTCCGGGGTCGTCGTCTGGGACTACGACGGCGACGGCGACGAGGACCTCTTCTTCGTCGACAGCGGCCCGCTGCCGGGCTACACCGGCGAGCCGCCGCGCTCCGTTCTCTTCCGCAACGACGGGGGCGGGCGCTTCCGCGACGCGACGGCGGGGAGCGGCCTGGCGGTGACCGGGTACGGGATGGGCGGCACCGCCGGCGACGTGGACGGCGACGGCGACCTCGATCTCCTCGTCACCAGCTTCGGCGCCAGCCAGCTCTTCGCGAACCGCGGCGACGGCACCTTCGCCGACACCACCGCGCGCGCCGGGCTCGGCGCCCCGGGGTGGTGGACCTCCGCCGGCTTCGCCGACCCCGACCGCGACGGCGACCTCGACCTCTACGTCGCCAACTACGTCGATTTCGCCTTCGACAAGAACCCGGTCTGCGGGCTCAAGGAGCGCAACCTCCGCTCCTACTGCCACCCCGACGTCTACGAGGGGATCCCGGACCGCTTCTACCGCAACCGGGGAGACGGCACCTTCGAAGACTCGACCGCCGCCGCCGGCCTGCCGCAGGACAAGGGAAACGGCCTCGGCGTGATTTGGGGGGACGTGGACGCCGACGGCTGGCCCGACCTCTACGTGGCGAACGACATGACGCCCGGCTTCCTCTTCCACAACCGCAAGGACGGCAGCTTCGAGGAGGTCGGCCTGCAGTCGGGCACCGCCCTCTCCGACCTCGGCAAGCCCGAGGCGGGCATGGGGGTGGACCTCGGGGACCTCGACGGCAACGGCTGGCCCGACCTCTTCGTCACCCACCTCGACCTCCAGACCAGCGTCCTCTACAGCAACCTCGGCGGCTTGGCCTTCGTCGACGCCCGCTACGTCGCCAACCTGGCGGCGCCGTCGATGCACCAGGTGGGCTTCGGCACCGTCTTCGCCGACTTCGACCAGGACGGCGACCTCGACGTCGCGGTGGCCAACGGCCACATCATCCACAACGTCGAGCTGTGGGGGACCGGCACCACCTACAAACAGCGCAACCAGCTCTTCGCGAACCAGGGGAAGGGGCGCTTCCGCGAGGTCGAGGACTCAGGGCTCGACGCCGTCCGCTCCAGCCGCGGCATGGCCGCCGGCGACCTCGACGGCGACGGCGACATCGACTTGGTGGTGAGCAACAACGACGACTGGTCGGAGCTCTACGAGAACGTCGCGGCCGGCGCCGGCGGCTGGCTGCTGGTGGACCTGGCGGGAGTGGCCTCCAACCGCTCCGGCATCGGCGCCCGCCTCGAGGTGGAGACCGCGGGCGGCCGCCAGCTCCGCGAGGCCCGCACCGCCTCCTCCTACCTCTCCCAGAACGCCCTCGCCGTGCACTTCGGCCTGGGGGAAGCCCCCCGCGCCGACCGCCTCACCCTCCGCTGGCCCAGCGGCAAGGTGCAGCGCTTCGAAGCCGTCCCGACGAACCGGCGCGTGCTGATCGTCGAGTAGCGAGCCGGCGGCCGCGCCTACGGGCCGCGCCTCCACGCCGAGAGCCACACGGCCAGCAGGCCGGCGACGGCGACGACGACGAGCGCCGGGTGTTCGGCGAAGAAATCGTTCCAGCCGAGCTCGGCCGGGGAGCCGGGCCGATGCCCCATCCGCAAATGGACGAGGGCCGCCGCCGCGCCGAGCGCCAAGCCGGCCAGCGCCGCCTTCCGCACCGCCCCGCGCCAACGCCACCCCAGCGCCCCGATCCGAAACAGCGCCGCCGCCCCGAGCGCGCCGCCCACGAGCGCGATCGCGGCGGCCAGGAAGAGCGAGTAGAAGTCCGGCATGGCAATTGACCTCGGCGTCAGGCCCGCTGCCGCTGCACCGCCGTCAGGCCGCGGAAGAACTCCTCGGCCACCGCCCCCGGCTCGCCGACCAGGGCGCCGGCGCCTTCGCCGGGGAGCCAGTCGGCGGGGAGGTGGTCGCGGTAGGGGGTGTGGAGGAAGCGGCGGTCGAAAAGGGCGATGACGCCGGTGTCGTGGGCCGAGCGGATGAGGCGCCCCGCGGCCTGCACGACGCGGGTCATCCCCGGCACCACGAAGGCGTACTCGAAGCCCTTCTCGAAGCGCTCCTCGTAGTAGGCCTTGAGGAGCTGCTGCTCGAGCGTGAGCGCCGGCAGGCACGGTCCCACCACCGCCACCCCGCGCAGCATGTCGCCCGGGTAGCCCACCCCCTCGGCGAAGACCCCGCCCGCCACCGCCAGGAGCAGCACGTCGCCGAGCACCGCCAGGCGCAGGGCGTCGAGGATCGCCTCGCGCTCCCGGTCGCCGTCCACCTGCCGCTGGACCAGGACGCGCTTGCCGCGCAGCCGCATCCGCCCCGCCACCTCGGCCAGGAAGTTGTAGCTCGGGAAGAGCGCCAGGCAGTTGCCGGGCACCGCCTCGGCGAACTCGGCGAGCCGCTCGGCGAGCCGCTCGTAGTTGGCC
>DASWHY010000291.1:0-2165 GCA_036397955.1 Thermoanaerobaculia bacterium
CGGCGCGCCATCTCGCGCTCCAGCAGCGCCAGGTCCACGCGCAGGCCGGCGGGCAGGCCGCTGAGGATCGCGGTGAGCCCGGGGCCGTGGCTCTCCCCGCCGGTGGTCAGGCCGAGGCGGCGCAGCATGGCGGCGAGAGTATCAGTGGGTGAAGTCGAGGAACCCGCGCTCCGGGTCGGCGGCGGCGAGCCGCACCTCGACGCGGTCGCCGACGTCGAGCCCCGCGGCGCCGCGTGCCAGCTTCCCCTCGACCGGCGGGTCGACGATGCGCACGTAGGTGCCGTGCGGCGTGACGCCGGTGACCACGGCCGCGAACGAGTCGCCGAGGCGCGAGGCTAGGTAGAGCGCCGCCGCCGCTTTCCCCACCTGCCGCTCGACGCGCCGCCCCTGGTCCTCGCGCTCGGTGCAGCGGCGGGCGAGGTCGAGGAGCTCCTCGTCGGTGTAGGGGCAGCAGCGGCCGGCGAGCGCCGCCTGCAGGACGCGTTGCGTGACGAGGTCGGGGAGGCGGCGGTTGGGGGCTGTCGAATGGGTGTAGGCGGGGACGGCGAGGCCGAAGTGCCCGGGGGCGTCCCGCCCCGGCAGGTCCACCGCGTACTCGCCGCCGCCGAGGAGCTTGCGCACCGCCAGGCAGACCTCGACGTAGCCGTCGCGGTCGGCGGCGCGGCGGCGGGCGAGGAAGTCGGAGAGGGCGCGGGCGTCCGGCGCCGCCGGCAGCCGGTCCCCGGCCGCGGCCGCCAGCTCGACGAGGCGGTCCCAGCGCGCCGGGGCGCGGACGACGCGGCGGAGCGCCGGGAGCCCGCGGGCGTCGAGGAAGGCGGCGGTGGCGCTGTTGGCGGCGATCATCACGTCCTCGATCAGCTTCTGCGCCCGGTTGGTGCGCTCGACGGCGAGGCCGACGACGGTGCCGCCTGCGAACACCGGCCGCGCCGTGGAGTCTTCGAGGTCGAGCGCGCCGCGCTCGTGGCGCCGGCGGCGGAGGCGCTGCGCCACCTCGTCCTGGAGGCGGACCTGCGCCTCGAGGCCCGGCACGGCGGCGAGCGCCGGCGGCGGCTCGGCGCGGCCGTCGAGCCAGGCGGCGACGTCGGGGTAGGCGAGCTTGGCGCGGGAGCGGACGCGGGCGCGAACGAAATCCACGCCGTCGATGCCGCCCTCGCCGTCCACGACCATCGCGACGACGACCGCCAGCCGCTCCTCGCCGGCGACCAGCGAGGTCAGCTCGGTCGAGAGGCGCTCGGGGAGCATGTGGAAGGTCCGGCCGGCGGTGTAGACGGAGGTGGTGTTGCGGCCGGCGTGGGCGTCGATCGCGCTTCCCTGGGCGACGCGCGAGGCGACGTCCGCCACCGCCACCGAGAGGCGGACGGCGCCGCCGTCGCCGCCCAGCGGCTCGGCGACGGTGAGCTGGTCGAGGTCGCGGCTGTCGGCGTTGTCGATCGAGAACCAGGGCATGTGGGTGAGGTCGCCGACCGGCGCCTCCCCCTCCCGCGGCGCCGGCGGCGCAACCGGCAGCCGCGCCGCCTCCGCCTGCACCGCCGGCGGGAACCCGGTCGCCATCCCCCTATCCTCCATCGCCCGCTGCGCCAGCGAGCGGAGGATCTTGCGGTGGCTCGGAGGCATCCCTGCGGGCCTCAGACCTGGCGGCAGTGAGCCGTCAGCCAACTCCGCCGTGCTCCGCGATCAACAGGCGATGGATGGCGAGGACCGTCTCCTCCAGGAGCCATTCCGGCTCCCGCGTCACCGCGCCAGCTCACGCAGCACGTCCCGCTGGTCCTTGAGCACCCGCTCGGCCGCCCGCACCTGCCGGACGAAGGCCTCATCGTACGGCGTGAGCTGGTAGCCGCTCGGGGTCTCCACCAGATACAGGACGTCGCCCTTCTGCACCTTGAGCCGCGCCATGACCTCCTTCGGCAGGACGACGCCCGCGGAGTTCCCGACCGTCGTGATCTTGAGCTCGACCATGGCGTTTCTCCTCGGGGCGGATTATAACGGCCGTTAGAACCGCGCGAAGCAGTCGGGGCCCTCGGGAAGCTTCCGCTGCAGCTCGGGAAGCTTCCCTTGCACCTCGGGAAGCTTCCTCCGCGCCTCGGGAAGCTTCCTCTGGACCTCGGGAAGCTTCCGCAGCCGGTCGGGAAGCTTCCGCAGCCGGTCGGGAGGCTTCCGCAGCACCT
>DASWHY010000292.1:0-5598 GCA_036397955.1 Thermoanaerobaculia bacterium
TCGCCCTCGACGACCGGCAGGTGGCGCAGCCCTCCGACGACCATCTTGTGGATGGCGAACGCCGGCGGGTCGCCGGCCTGCAAGACGTAAGGATCCGGCGTCATGACCTCGCGCATGGTAACGGCGTCCGGGTCGAGCCCGCGGCGAACCACCCGGGTGAGGACGTCGCGCTCGGTGAAGATGCCGGCCAGGCGCTCCTCGTCCTCCACCAGCACGCAGCCGTGACGCTCGCGGCGCAGCAGCTCGATGGCCTCGCGCACCGAGGCATCAGCGGTCACCGTCAGGGGCGGGACGATCCGCAGGTCGCGGACGCGGTCCCGCGTCAGCCGGCCGGTGAATCCGTCGTCGGCCTCCGGGGTGTCGAGACCTGCCAGGTCGAGGCCGCAATCCTCGCACAAGGCCGCGCCGGGGACGTTCTCGGCGTCGCAGGACGGGCAGCGCACGGCCTCAGCCTCCCTCCGGGCGCCGCATCCTCTGGTGCAGGCGCGGCGGCAGGTTGAGCACCGCCTCCGAGAAGTGATCGGCGAGGAAGCGGAGCACGTCGCGGCTGGTCAGGATGCCGGCGCAGCAGCCGTCGCCGTCGTCGAGCGGCAGGTGACGGAAGCCGCCCTCGGTCATGGCGCGCACGGCGTCGGCCAGCCGCGTGGTGACCGGCACCGACTCGGGGTCGCGCGTCATCAGCTCGGAGATCGGCGTGTCGAGGTCGATCCCTTCGAGGCTGGTGCGGTAGAGCACGTCGCGCTCGGTGAAGATCCCCACGATCCGGTCGCCCTCGCAGACCACCACGGCGCCGCGGCTCCCCTCGTCGAGCAGGCGGTAGACCTCGCCCAACGTCGTCGAGGGCGAGACCGGAGACGCGGACTCGGGCTTCACGTCGGCGATGCGGACGCCGCGGAGGATCTCTTCGATGCCGGAGGCCATCGGCGGACTATACCACTGCCGGATCGAGCCCGCGAC
The DNA here is from genome assembly GCA_036397955.1 of Thermoanaerobaculia bacterium. Lineage (GTDB taxonomy): Bacteria > Acidobacteriota > Thermoanaerobaculia > Multivoradales > UBA5704 > DASUNQ01. The sequence goes on from DASWHY010000292.1 coordinate 958, forward strand.
CTCGCCGCCGGAGAGCGCTACCCGGAGGCGGCGATGGCCTTGCTCAGCGGTTGAGCCGCTCCTTCCCTCCTTCCGCTCCTTCCGCGGTTGCCCGACCCTGCCCCGCAAGGTAGAGTTGTCCGCACCTGCCACCACAACTCAGGTCGACGCGGCGCAACGGATCGAGGACAGCACGCGAGCGAGCCGATGGCGATCAGCGACGAGGCGCCGCCCGAGCGAGGAAACGCGAGCGAGATCCTCTGGCGCCCTCCGCTCGTGGCGGGCACCCGGCTCGGGCGCTACGAGATTCGCGGCCTGCTCGGCTCGGGCGCCATGGGCAAGGTCTACGCCGCCCACGATCTGACGCTGGATCGGGAGGTGGCCATCAAGGCCCTGGCGGTGGCTTTTCACGGCGATCCGGCCAGGCTGAAGCGCTTCCAGCGCGAGGCCAGAGTGCTGGCCGCCCTGAGCCATTCCAACGTCGCCGCGATCTATGGGTTCGAGGAGCTCGACGGCGCCCACTACCTGGTGCTCGAGATGGTCGACGGCGAGTCCCTGGCGCAGCGGCTCGCCGATGGCCCGCTGCCGTGGCGGGAGGCGGTGGCCCTCGCCGCGCAGGTCGCCGAGGGGCTCGCCGAGGCGCACGCCAAGGGGGTCATCCACCGCGACCTCAAACCGTCCAACGTCATGCTGAGCAGGAGCGGGCGCGTCAAGCTCGTCGACTTCGGCCTGGCCAAGAGCACGGCCGGCCGCTCGGCAGAGGACCTGACGGCCACCGGCGGCTCGGTGGTCGGGACCGCCCCGTACATGAGCCCCGAGCAGGTCCGCGGCGACGAGCTCGACGAACGCACCGACGTCTGGGCCTTCGGCTGCCTGCTCTACGAGATGCTCGCCGGCTGCCAGGCCTTTCGCGGCCGCTCGGTCCCCGAAGTGCTGGTAGCGGTGCTGCACGACGAGCCGGACTTCGATCTGTTGCCGCAGGGCACGCCGGCGCCGCTGTGCTGGCTGATCCAGCGCTGCCTGCGCCGCGATCCGGCGACGCGGCCGCGCCACGTCGCCGACCTCGGTCTCGAGCTCCTCGAGCTCGCCGCCGCCGAGCCGGCCGGGTCCCTTTCCTCGAGCGTGACGGCGTTGATCGCGAGACGCGGCAGGACGCGCTCCCGGCTGCGGGCCGCGCTCCTTGCCGCCGCCGCCGCCGTCGCCGCCGTGGCCCTCGCCGTGCTCGTGCTGCGCCCGCTGCCGGGCAGGGCCGCGGCGACGGCGGTCGCGCTGAGCCTCGAGCTTCCCCACGGCCTCGCCTGGTCCCACCGGCCCGCGGCGCCGTTCGCGTTCGCCCCCGACGGCTCGCGCCTCGTCCTGGTGGCGGAGGAAGGCGGTGCGAGCAGCCTCTACGTGCGCCGGCTCGACGACCCGACGCCGGCCGTCCTGCCGGGAACGGAGGAAGCGTGGCAGCCCTTCTTCTCCCCCGACGGGACGTCCGTGGGCTTCTTCGCCGACCGCAAGGTCGCGCGGATACCGCTCACGGGCGGGCCGGCGGTGCCGCTCGGCGAGTTCGGCAACAACGCGCGCGGCGCCGCCTGGCTCGACGACGGCACCATCGTCCTGGCTCCGACGCTGACCTCCGGGCTGCTGCGGATCGGCGACGGCGGCGGCGCGCCGACCCCCTTCACCCAGCTCGACGCCGCCCGCGGCGAGCTCTCGCACCGCTGGCCCGATGCGCTGCCCGGCGGCCGAGCCGTGCTCCTCACCGTCGGCTTCGAGGGGACCTCGTACGACGAAGCGCGGCTGGACGTGGTCATCGTCGCGACCGGCGAGCGGCGGCCGCTGCTGACGGGAGCGTCCTATGCGCGCTACGCGCCGAGCGGACACCTGGTCTTCGCGAGCGGCGGACGCCTCCTCGCCGTCGGCTTCGACCTTGCCACCTTGACCACGCGCGGCACGCCGCATGTCGTCCTCGACGGCGTGCGCTACGACCCCCAGAACGGCGGGGCGCACTTCGCGCTCTCGCCCGCGGGCGACCTGATCTACGGTCCGGGGCTCGCCACCTCGGCCGACACATACCTCTCCTGGCTCCATCCCGACGGCCGGTTCGAGCGGCTCGCCGAGACGGCGCGCCGGTTCCGCGATCCGCGGCCGGCCCCCGACGGTAGCCGCGTGGCGGTGATCGTCGGCACCGCCCGGGACTCGGACCTGCGGGTGATCGACGCCGGCGGCACCTCGACCCAGCTCTCGTTCGGGCTTTCGCCGCACCGCCCCACCTGGTTTCCGGACGGGCGCCGCGTCACCGTCAGCGCCGAGAGCGACGGCCGCTGGCGCCTGCTCACGTTGCCCGACGACGGCTCCGCGGTGCCCCAGCTCCTGCTCGAGCAGCCCCACCGAGCGTACCCGTGCGACTGGACCCCCGACGGCCGCACCCTCGTCTTCCAGTCGAGCACGCCGGAGAACGGCTGGGACCTCCAAACCCTGGCGGTGGACGAACGCGGGCGTCCGCTCGGCCCGCCGCGACCCTTCGTCGCGACGCCTTTCCACGAAACCAACGCCGTGGTCTCGCCCGACGGCCGTTGGACGGCGTACGAGTCCGACGAGCTCGACAGCGTCTTCCAGGTCTACGCCCGCAGCTTTCCGGACGGCGACCACAAGGTGCGCATCACGAACGAAGGCGCGCGCTGGCCGTCCTGGAGCGACGGCGGCACCCTCGCGTACTGGAGCACCGGCTCGCGACGCGTCCACGTCGTGCGCACCCACGAGCGCGACGGCCAGCTCGAGGTCGACGCGATCCGGGCCCTCCTCCCGGCGGAGTCGCCGCCGCTGTCGCGACTGGTGACCTCGCAGAGCGGCGGGCGCTTCAACGCTCATCCCCGCGACCCCCGCTTCCTGGTGCTCGAATCGAGCGTCACGGAGACCTCGCCGCCGTTTTCGGCGCCCGTCCTCGTGACCGGGTGGAGCCGGCGGCTCAAGGCGGCGCTGGGAGGCCGTTGACCTTCTCCTCCACGTGCTCGAACGGCGGCAATTCGCTGATGACTTCGAGAACCTCGACGTCTTCGGTCGCGGGTACGCGGCGGCCGAGCACGTAGGCCGGCGTGCCCCCGATCCTGAGCTGGCGGGGCGGGCACCCCGACGCTACCGCGGCACGATCCAGCCGCCGACCGGCACGAAGTCCCTTGTCTCGAGGTCGAGGGTCACGACGTAGGTGCCCAGCGCGCCGATGCGACGGTTGGCGCCGTAAGTGATCGCGGGCGTCAGCCCGGTCTCGAACTCGTAGAGCTTCTCGAGAGCGACCAGCAGCTTGGCGCGGCTCAGGTCCCGGCCGGCGGCCTTCAGGCCCTCCGCCAGGATCCGCGCCGCCACCAACGCGGAGATCTGGGACGCGCGGTGACGCTCCGCGAATCCGCGCGCCTCGAGCAGGGACCGGAATTCGGCGAGCGCGGCGCTCGTCTGGTCTGTCACCTTACCAGGGCTGCGCCGGGGGGTGGCACAGGCCGGCCGTAGATCACGGGCTCGATGCCGGGCTCGTTCCAACGCGTCTCGCGGGCGATGCCGATGATCACGCGGGATCCGCTGGCGGGCTCAGTCATCGCGGTCCTCCTTTCCGTCGAGCCGGGCCTTGAGGGCGGCCCTCGTCATGCCGGCCGGCAGCACGATCACCGGCACGTCGGGCTCGCCGTCGCGCGGGGGGTGGTAGGTCTCGCCGTCGAGACGGCCGGCCTCCACGAGTTCGCGGAGGCGTTTTTTCGAGCGGCTGAGGAGCTTGGCGGCCTCGCCCTCGTCGAGGGCGAAGCGGAAGCCGCCGTCCGCCACCAGGGAGGCGGCGAAGGCGGCGGGGACGCGCTTGACGGGGGCGTCCCAGAGGATGCCGCTCGGCCGTCAGCTCGGTGACGGGGCGCTGGCCGAGGTGGCCGGGGTAGTAGAGGTAGGTGGCCTTGTCCGACATGCGGACGAGGGCTAGGCTGGGCTAGTGGGACGTCCGGGGCGGGTCACGGTGGGACGCGGGACTAGTGGGGCGTCTGGAGTTCATGGCGGGACTTTTCACCTACAGGGGTTGACAAACCTGCATTTTGCCGCGAGAATGACGAAGTTCCCGGTGGCAGCAGGCAAGCAAGCCTCTGCTGGTAGCGGGGAGCTGGGCAGCATGTACCCAAGAATCGACCAGATGCCTACGATGACCGCGGCCGTCCCCTCATCGGGTCTCACCGCAGGCGAGCAGAGCTCTATGGGAGAGCGTGCGCTGGATCCTTCAAGGGGCTTGGGACAGTACGAGGCGGAGACGGCGGCGCGAGCCGAAGGAAGCTGGGAAGCGATACTTGAGTCTCAACAGCGCCTCAAGGAGGAAGCGGAGAGACTCGCACGCGAGCTCTACCAGGAAGCGGTCCAGGTCGAGACGCCGGAACTTAGAGAGCTGAGGAGATACCTGGAAGCGGTCCAGGTCGAGTCGCCGGACCTTGAACAGCTCCTAAGGGAATCCCAAGAGGGAGCGGAGAGACTCGCACGCGAACGATACCAGGAAGCGGTCAACGTCCAGGTCGAGACTCTAGATTCCTAGGATCTGCGAATTGAAGGTAGATGAGTCAAATTCCTTGAATGTTTTAACAGAGCAAACTCCCCTCTACGCCGGTCAATTCTTTCTGGGCCGGCTTGGCGCAGCAAGTACGATCGCTCTTCGGC
>DASWHY010000293.1:0-3006 GCA_036397955.1 Thermoanaerobaculia bacterium
CTGGTCGGTCTGCAGGCTCTCGAGGATCGACTCCATGCCGCGGTGCCCGGCCGGGCTGCCGCTCAGGCGCAGGCGGAGCCGGCCGAGCGGCAGGTTGACCTCGTCGTAGACCACCAGCAGGGCTTCGGGCGGGAGCTCCCAGCGCTCGACCAGGCAGCGGGCGGCGTAGCCGCTGCGGTTCATGTAGGTCTGGGGCCGCGCCAGGGCGAGCTCGGGGTCGGGCACCACGAGGGCGTTGCACTCCAGGCGCTCGGGCGGCGACCGCCGCCGCCGCGCCAGCTCCTCGACGACGCGGAAGCCGACGTTGTGGCGGGTGTCGCGGTAGCGCTCCCCCGGGTTGCCGAGGCCGAGGACCAGCTTGGGCAAGCGGCCCTAGGCTTCCTCTTCCGGCTTCCCGCCCTTCTTGATGACCTCCGGCTCCGCCGGCTCGGCGGCCTCCACCTCTTCGACCGGCTTCTCCTCGATGCGGGCGTGCGACACCGAGACGATGACGCGCGCCGGGTCCTCGAGCAGGGTCACCCCCGGCGGCAGCTCGAGCTGCCGGGCCTCGACGTGCTGGCCGACGTGGAGCGGCGAGACGTCCAGCGTGAAGTGGGCCGGGATGTCGCCCGGCAGGCACTCGACGTGGAGCGAGCGGGTGACGAAGTCGAGGATGCCGGCCTCGTTCTTGACGCCGTAGGGGACGCCCTCGACCTCGACGTGCACCTCGACGCGCACCTTCTGCGACATCTCGATGCGCTGGAAGTCGATGTGGACGATGTGGCGCTGCAGCGGGTCGATCTGCAGGTCGCGGATCATGGCGTGCCGCTCCTTGCCGGTCTCGCCCAGCTTGAGCAGGAAGACGGCGTTCTCGCTCCCCGCCTTCTTGAGCAGCTCGAGGACGGTCTTGCGGTCCACCTCCAGCGGCACCGACTCGCGGCCGCCGCCGTAGAGCACCGCCGGGATGCGGCCCTGGGCGCGGAGCTGGCGGTTGGAGTTCTTGCCCTTGGTCTCGCGCTTCTGCACTTCGAGGGTCAGTTCGCTCATGGTCTCCTCACTTCCCTTCCATTCTGACGGCGAGCACGCCTAGACGAAGAGCGAGCTCACCGAGCTGTTCTCGTGGATGCGCCGGATCGCCTCGCCCAGCAGCGGCGCGACCGACAGCGGCCGCAGCTTGCTCGAGCGGGCGAGTTTTTCGTCGAGTGGCGTCGTGTTGGTGATCAGCACGGCCTCGATCGGCGAGGCCTCGATGCGCTGCAGCGCCGGCCCCGAGAGGATGCCGTGCACGCCGGCTGCCAGCACGCGCTGCGCGCCCTCGCGCTTGAGCGCCTCGACGGTCTTAGTCAGGGTGCCGGCGGTGTCGATGATGTCGTCGATGATGAGGCAGTTGCAGCCGTCGACCTCGCCGATGACGCGCAGCACCTCGGCCTCGTTGGGGGCGGTGCGCCGCTTGTCGACGATCGCCAGGCCGACTTCCAGCCGCTTGGCGATCGCCCGCGCGCGCTCGACGCCGCCGGTGTCGGGCGAGACGATGACCAAGTCGGGCACCTCCATCTCGCGCACCGCCTCGAGCAGCACCGGCGCGGCGAAGAGGTGGTCCACCGGCACGTCGAAGAAGCCCTGGATCTGGTCGGCGTGGAGGTCCATGGTGAGGACGCGGTCGGCGCCCGCCTTGGAGATCAGGTCGGCCACCAGCTTGGCGGTGATCGGCACCCGCGGCCGGTCCTTCTTGTCCTGGCGCGCGTAGCCGTAGTACGGGACGACGGCGGTGATGCGTGAGGCCGAGGAGCGCTTGAAGGTGTCGAGCAGGATGAGCAGCTCCATCAGGTTCTCGTTGACCGGCGCCGAGGTGGGCTGGACGACGAAGACGTCCGAGCCGCGCACGTTCTCGTCGATCTGGCAGAAGGTCTCGCCGTCGGAGAACTTGTAGCCGACGACGTTCCCCGCCTCGACGTTGAGGTATTCGCAGATTTCCTGCACCAGCGCGGGGTGGGCGCGCCCCCCGAATATTTTCAGCTCTCCGGGCATGGTCCCTCAGGTTGGCTGGGGCGGGAGGATTCGAACCTCCGGTGCCAGATCCAAAGTCTGGTGCCTTACCACTTGGCGACGCCCCAGTGTCGATGCCGTACCTTCATGGCGCGGCGCCGCCGTGTCCCTCCGCTGGATGATACGGGCTTACGTGATCGTCCAGAACGAGTCGCGGAGGTGCAGCTCCTGGATCTCCTCCAGGCTCTTCTCCGGCGGCGGCTGCAAAACGGCCGGCGGCGCTTCCGCCGCCTCGCTGTCGCCGCGCCGTTGCACCCCTTCGGCGGGACGCTCGCCGCGCTCGGCCAGCACCCGCTCGTACTCTCCCAGGATGCGCGTCTCGATGACCCGCCGCGTCTCGTTGTTCAGCGGGTGCGCCACGTCCTTGAACTCGCCGTTCTTCTTCTTGCGGCTGGGCATGCTGATGAAGAGGCCGTCCTTGCCATGGATGATCTTGATGTCGTTGACCATGAAGCAGTGGTCGAAGACGACCGACACGAAGGCCTTGAGCTTCTCCTCCTGGACCGGGAACACCTTGACCTCGGTGATCTCCATCGCCTCTTCCTCCACTCCCGAGCGTGCCGGGTCTTGCCGGTGATTCATACACGGCGGCTCTACGGGAGAGAGCCGATGCTATGTGAAGTCGGGGGGATAGATCAACCGCCGGCCCCGGCCGGCGCCGGACGGCAGTCGCCGGCGCGGAAGCCCTCGGGCGGCGAGAGCGCCGCCGGCGCCGCCGCCAGCGGCTCGCTGAGCACCTGCCGCCAGCGCACCTGCACCCCCTGCCGGCGGTCGGAGAGGATGGCCCAGTCGCCGCGCCGCACCCAGAGGTAGGCCGGCGTCTCCCCGTCCCACACCGTCCAGCTCGCCACCCGCCCGCCGTCGAGGGTCGCCGTCCAGCGGCGGCCGGCGGCGTCCGCGAAAGCCACCTCGCGGCCGCTCCGGCGCGGCGGCGCGGCGGGCTCCCCCGGCACCCGTTCCAGCAGCAGGGCGGGGAGCGAC
>DASWHY010000294.1:0-4729 GCA_036397955.1 Thermoanaerobaculia bacterium
CCGGCATCCCGCCGAAGCGCCTCCTCCGCTACCTGCCGCGCCTGCCGGAGATCGCCGACAAGGTGCTCTGGGGGACCGACTGGCCGAGCCCGGGGGTGGACGACCTCGGCACGAACCTCCAGGACTTCCTGGCGCTCGGCCTGCCGCTCGAGGTGCAGCGACAGGTCCTCCACGACAATGCTTACAAGATCTTCGCCTTCTGACGCCGACCTCCTCGCCCTGCGCGAGGAGTTCCCGATCCTCGCCCGCACCACCTACCTCATCAGCAACTCCTTGGGCGCCATGCCGCGCGGCGTCCACGCCGAGCTGGAGGCGTACGCCCGCGCCTGGGAGGAGCGCGGCGTGCGCGCCTGGCACGAGGGGTGGTGGGAGATGCCGGTTACGACCGGCGACCTCCTGGCGCCCCTCCTCGGCGTCGGCCCCGGCGAGGTCTCGATGCATCAGAACGTCACCGTCGCGGCGGGGGTCTTCCTCTCGTGCCTCGACTACCCGCCGGAGCGCAACCGCGTCGTCACCACCGACCTCGACTTCCCCACTCTCCTCTATCTCGTCGATGGGGAGCGGCGGAAGGGCGCCGAGGTCGTGGCGGTGCCGGGCGGCGAGGACGGCCTCGGCGTCCCGACCGACCGCCTGCTCGCCGCGATCGACGAGCGCACCCGCCTGGTCGCCGTCTCCCACGTCCTCTTCAAGAGCGCCTGGGTGCAGGACGCCGCGGCGATCGCCCGCCGCTGCCGCGAGACGGGCGCCCTCCTCCTCCTCGACGTCTACCAGTCGACCGGCTCTCTGCCGCTCGAGCTCGCGGCCTGGGGCGTCGACGCCGCGGTCGGCGGCTCGGTCAAGTGGCTGTGCGGCGGGCCGGGCGCGGGCTACCTCTGGGTCCGGCCCGACCTCGCCGGGCGGCTGGCGCCGGCCCTGACCGGCTGGCAGGCCGACGAGGAGCCCTTCGCCTTCCGCCCCGGCCCGATCCGCCCGGCCGCCGGCGCCTGGCGGTTCCTGACCGGCACCCCGAACGTCCCGGCGCTCTACGCCTGCCGGCCGGGCTACCGGATCGTGGCCGCGGTCGGGGCGCGGCGCATCCGCGAGCGCTCGCTGGAGCTCAGCGGCCGGCTCATCGACGCGGCCCTCGCCGCCGGCTTCGAGGTGCGCTCGCCGCGCGACCCGGAGCGGCGCGGCGGCACCGTCACCGTCTGGCATCCCGACGGCGAGCGGCTCTGCCGCGAGCTCCTGGCGCGCGAGGTCATCTGCGACTACCGGCCGAGCGCGGGCATCCGCTTGGCACCGCACTTCTACACCTCCGAGGAGGAGTGCGACCAGGCGATCATGCTGCTCGCGGCGCTGGTCTAGAATCGAACAAACCGGTCACGGAGGAGGACTGCCATGCGCACGCGGCTCCCGTTGCACCTCGTGCTCGCTTCGTCGCTGCTGCTCGCTGCGCTGCCCGCTCGCGGGGAGTCCCTGGCAGCCGCGCCGGCCGAGTCCAAGGCCGATCTCATCCGGCGGCTCATGGCCGTCTCCGGCTCCGACACGGTCGGCATGCAGATCATGAAGCAGCTCCTGGACACGTTCCGCCTGCAGATGCCGGAGGTGCCGGCCGAGTTCTGGGACGGGTTCGAAAAGGAGATCGACGCGAAGCAGCTCGTCGAGATGATCGTCCCGGTCTACGACCGGCACTTCGCGGAGCAGGACTTGCGCGATCTCATCGCGTTCTATGAGACACCTACCGGCCGCAAGCTGGTGAACGCCATGCCGCAGATCGCCGCCGAATCGATGGCCATCGGCATGGAGTGGGGGAAGACGGCGGCGGAGCGGGTCGTCAAGGCGCTGGCCGAGAAGGGATACCAGCCGAAGACGTAGCGCTCGCGAAGAGGTACACGCCCGCGGCGAGGGCCGCGCCGACGAAGGCGAAGCCGGGGAGCGGCGGCGCCCACGGGCCCACCAGCTCGCTCAACCAGGCCCAGAGCAGGACCGCCGCGTAGGCGGCGGCCGGCAGGAGCGCCACCGCCGCCCAGAGCAGGCGCAGCGCGCGGCGGCGCGGCAGCCACACCGCCAGCACGGCGGCCGGCCAGAGGAGCACGGCGAAGATCGGCGCCGTCACCACCGCCGCCAGCAGCAGGGCGCGGAAGATGAAGGCCGGGAGCCCCCGCCGCTGCGCCGCCGGCCGCTCCTCGGGCGGGGCGTCGCGCCGGCGCCGCCCGGCGAGGCCGCGCACCACCAGGAGCGCCCAGAGCAGGAAGCCGATCCACAGCAGGTCGCGATGCAGCCAGACGCGGCCGAAGCCGACGAGGTAGCGGTCCTCCGCCACCGGCCGGCCGGCGAGGGCGTCGAGACGGCGGACGGCGGCGGCCGTCGTCTCCGTCCAGCGCGCCAGGCGCGCGGCGTCGAGGCGCGCGGCGGTGTCCGCCGCGGTGTGGTACCCCGGGTCCAGCGCGAGGAGCGGGCTGTCCGAGAGGGTCACCGCCGGCACGCCGGCGGCGAGGAACGGGTCGGCGTCGGTGCCGAAGGCCGGGCGGGTCGAGCGCACGAGGAGCTGGGAGAGCAGCCGCAGCGTCGGGTCGGTGAGCGCCAGCGGCCAGCCCACCGCCTCGCCGGCGCGCAAGAGGGCGTGCACCAGCCAGGCCGGCGGCTGCGCCAACCGGCCGTCGCGCGGTACCCCCCAGGCGAGGATCGTCGCCCCGGGGCTCTCGCGCCACCCCAGCATCTCGAGGTTCAAGACGGCGAGCGTCGCGTCGCGGTCGGCTTCGCCGCGGACGCGGAGGAAGGCGCGGCTGCCGTGGATCCCGGTCTCCTCGCCGTCGAAGAGGACCACCCGCACGGTGTGGCGGAGCGGCGTCCGCCGCAGCTCGGCGGCGGCGGCGATCGCCACCGCGCAGCCGGAGGCGTCGTCGCCGGCGCCGGGGCTCGCCGGGACGGTGTCGTAGTGCGCCGTGAGGAGGACCTCGCCGCCGCCGGGCTCGCCCGGCAGAACACCGACCAGGTTGCGCAGCCGGGGACGCCCGGGGAGCGGCCAGGCGCGCACCCGCTCGAGACCGGCGCCGCGCATCGTCTCGAGGAGCCATGCGGCGGCCGCGTCGTGCGCCGCCGAGCCCGCCGGCCGGGGGCCGAACCCGGCGAGCCCGTGCGCGATCTCTTGAACCGCAGGGGCCGGCTCGGTGACCCACAGAGGACGATGGGGAGCGGGACGGGCGGCCGGGGCGAGAGCGGCGAGCAGTCCCGCGGCGACCAGGGCGAGCACGGAACGCCATGATAGCGAGCGCAGGCAACAAGTTCCGGGCCGCGGCGACGCCGTCCCGCTCCGCGCTCCGGGAGGCACTCGGTACAGTAGAGCGATGCGCACAGAAGGAGGGGTCTCGCGCGCACGATCGACTACAGGGATCGCGCAAATTGACGTATTCTCCTAAAGGCCTCCGGATGCGCTGCTCCGCCGCCTGCCTCACCGCCCTCGTCCTCACCGCCGCCGCCTTCGCGGTCGAGACCGCGTTGCTGCTCCAGCGCCTCGGCGCGGCCGAGACGGGGGAGCCGGCGCCGGGCGTCCGCGGCGGCCTCGTCGTCGTCCTCCTCCTCGGCGCCGTCCTCGCCGCCCAGCTCGCCTTCCTCGCGGTGCGCCGGCAGGCGCTCCACCTCTCCCACCTGGTCGCCACGATCTCGCGCATGGCCGACACCGGCGAGCTCAAGAGCGACTTCGAGAGCGCCGGCGGCGGGCCGGCGGTGCAGCCGATCGAGCACACGCTGCGGCGGCTCCTGCGGACCCTGGAGGAATCGCTGGAGGCGCGCGAGCGCTCGTACGTCGAGGCGCTGGGGACCGTGGTGACGGCGGTCGACGCGCGCGACCACGAGATCACCGGCCACTCCTTCCGCGTCGCCGCCTACGCGGTGACGCTGGCGCGGGCGCTGGGGGTGGAGCGGTCGCTGCTCAAGTCGATCGAGTGGGGGGCGCTGCTCCACGACCTGGGGAAGATGGTGGTGCCGGACGCCGTGCTGCGGAAGGGTGGGCCGCTGTCGAGCGAGGACTGGCTGGTGATGCGGCAGCATCCGGGCTGGGGCTTCGAGATGCTCGCCGAGGTGCGCTTCCTGCAGCAGGCGGCGATCGACATCGTCTACTCGCACCACGAGCGCTGGGACGGGGCGGGCTACCCGCGCGGGCTGGCCGGCCCGGCGATCCCGCTGGCGGCGCGGATCTTCGCGGTGGTGGACACCTACGACGCGATCACCTCGGACCGCCCTTACCGCCGGGCGCGCGGGCACGCGGCGGCGGTGGCGGAGCTGCAGCGGGTGGCGGGGGCGCAGCTCGACCCCGAGATCGTCGCGATCTTCGCCCGCCTCCCCGAAGTCGAGCTCCGCCGCCTCCGCGAGCGCTACCGCCACGTCCACCCCGGCCTCTCCCTGCCCGCCGAGCTCTTCGACTCGCTGCTCGAGAGCGGCGTCCGCCGCCCCCTCGTCCGCGACGAAGGGGCTTAACACCGAACTCCCCCCCGCTTGCTGCGGCCGTTCCGGTGTTGGGTCCCGCAGGCTCTCCTCCGCGCCGGGCGCTCCTTGATGTCCGCGCTTCGCGTGCCGCTCCAGACCGCTCTTGCCGGCAAACACGCCCTTGCCTCCGTCGCCTCGCACGGCGGACTGCCAGGGGGAGCGGACGGAGCACCCGGCGCTCCAGAGACCTGCGGGCCCTAGCACCGCTGGTGGAGCCCTGCTCAGATGGTGGCCCCTGTCATCCCGAGCGTGAGCGAGGGATCGG
>DASWHY010000295.1:0-2238 GCA_036397955.1 Thermoanaerobaculia bacterium
CGTGCCCCCGGACGGGCCGCGCCTCGACGGCCACGCGCTGGGACCAGGAAGCGGCGACCGGCGCGGCGACAGGGCCTTCGTGATCGCCGAGGAGCACGGCAGCGGCTTCCACCGGCTGCCGCCGCGCCTGCGCGTCGCCGACGACCTCTTCGCCGTCCTCGGCCTCGCCGAGCGCCTGCTCCGCTGGGACGGGGGCGGCGCCTGCTTCAGCCGGGGCGCGGACGCCTGGCGGCCGGTGACCTGCGCGGGCCGGCGCTCCGGCGGCCTCGATATCCTCCGCGAGCTCGAGCGCACCGCCCACCGGCCGCGGATGGCGCGCATCGGATTCAGCCGCGAAGAGCGCCAGCGGCTCGAGGCCCTGGGCTACCTGCGCTGAGCGAAGAACCCTCACCCCCTGCCCCTCTCCCAGGGGGAGAGGGGAGTAAGAGTCTGCAAAGCCCTTCTACCTCTGGGAGAGGGGTTGAGGCGAGGGTTCCCCGTAACACCCTCTCCGGCTTCCCGTATACTTCCCCGGAGGACGGCACCGTGCGACGATGGCCTGTACTGATCGGCTGGATCCTGACGGCGGCGGCCGGCATCGCCGCCGCCGTCGCCGTCTTCCCGCGCGCCTTCCCCTTCTACCCCGAAAGCTGGACGGTAACCCGCCAGCGGTCGATCGAGATCGCGCGCGAGAGCTTTCCCAAGCTCGGTGAGGCCGTGGACGACCCCTACGAGGTCGTCGAGCTTCTCGGCGGCTTCCTCTTCGAGCAGCAGATGCTCCGCGCGCCCGACCGCGAGGCCCTGCTCGCCAGCCCCCAGGGCGAGCAGGCCTTCGCTTGGCGGGTCACCGTCTACAAGCCGGCAGCCGTTCCGGGCGAATGGACCTATCGCACTACCGTTTCCGCCTCCGGCAAGCTGACCTCGCTCGAGCTGAACGTGCCGCGCGAAGAGGAAGCGGAATCCATCGCGGCATCCGCCGCGCGCGCCGAGGCCGACCGCTTCCTGTCGGACCTCGGCTTCGACCTCACGGATTTCGAGGTGCCCACGGAGCGCCGGGTCGACCGCGACGCCCGCACCGACCTGACGCTGCGCTACCGCGACCGCCGCGGCGTACTCGGCGACGAGGTGGCCTACGGCCTCGAGGTGACCTTCGCCGGCGACCGCCTGACCGGCTTCGAGCGCTGGGTCGACGACCCGCAACGCGCCGCGATCCTCGAGATGATGCAGCCCAGGGTGCTCTTGGGCAACGCCTGGATCATGGTGCCGTTCGTGCTCTTCGTCTTCGTCGCCGTCCCTTTCCTGCGCCGCTACCATGCCGGCGAGATCGGCGTGAAGCGCGCCGTCCAGGTGTTCGCAGTCTCGTTCGTGGCCGGCGCCTCCCACTTGGTGCTGGCGGCGCGGGCGGCCACCGAGGGTCAGTTCTGGGGCCCGCTGAGCCGCGAGCAGGTGACCTGGGCATGGACGGTTCAGTTCATCATTCTCTGGTTCCCGGTCGTGTCGCTGCTGGCGGCGCTCGCCTGGTCGGTGGGCGAGGCGCGCTGCCGCGAGGGCTGGGGCCACAAGCTCGCGGCCTTCGACGCGCTCTTCCAGCGCCGTTGGCGCAACGCCACCGTGGCCCGCTCGGCCCTGCGCGGCTTCGCCCTCGGCGTGGCGCTGCCGGCGTTCCTTTTGCTCGTGCTGCTGGCCTTGCGTCCGCTGGGAGTCGAGGCGTCGGTGACCTCCGGCTTCGGTCCCTGGTGGCACCACGCCGCCTGGCCCGGCCTCACCCTGACCCTCTTCAGCGTGGCCGTGCGCCTCTACATCGACCTCTTCATGATGCTCTTCGTGCTCCCCGGGGCGGTGAAGCGGCTGGGCACCTGGCCGGGCGCCGCGCTGGTGGTCGCCGCCTCCGCCCTGCTCTTCTGGCCTCCGATCTTCCCCGACGGACCCTCGTTCCTGCTCTTCGGCGCCTTGCGCGCGGCGGCCCTGGTGGCCATCTTCTTGCGCTACGACCTGCTGGCCGCGCTGATCGCCTCGATCGGCAGCGAGGTGGTGATCCAGGCGCTGCCCTTCCTGCTCGCCGACGCGCCGTTCCTCGTCGTGCAGGGCCTGCTGCCGCTCGCCGCCATGGCGGCGCCGCTGGCGCTCTCGGCGCGCTATCTGAGGAGCCACGAGGAGTTCGTCTACCGCTGGGAGGACGTGCCGCCGCACGTGCGCCGCATCGCCGAGCGCGAACGCCACCGCGTGGAGCTGGAGACCGCGCGGCGCATCCAGAGCTCG
>DASWHY010000296.1:0-2962 GCA_036397955.1 Thermoanaerobaculia bacterium
AGGAGATCTTCGTCCCCTCCTTCGACGGCGGCAAGGCCAAGCCGATCAAGCGCTTCATGGGCGGCCAACGGCGGGACGTGGCGACGCTGCTGCCCGGCGACGAGGTCAAGGTGGTGATGCGCTGGAGCGACTTCCTCGGCAAGTACGTCATGCACTGCCACAACGTCGTGCACGAGGACCACTCGATGATGGTCCGCTGGGACATCGTCGAGCCCGGCCAGGGCTTCGTCGGCTCGCGGCCGGCCTCGGCGGTCTACGGCACCGAGGCGGCGCCGCCGCACCTCGAGCCGCGGCCCGGTGCCGCGACCTTCCAGGAGGACCAGGAGGAGCCCGAGCCATGATGAACCGCAGGCAGGTGCTGGGGATCGCGGCCGAGGAGCCGGGGTGCGGGCTGCCGGCGGGCTACTTCCCCGACGTCGTGGTCCACGCCCACGACGGCCGCCGCGCGCGCTTCTGGAGCGACCTGGTGCGCGGCAAGACCGTGGTGCTGCACTTCTTCTCGGTGCGCGGCGACGCCGCCTACCCGGTGGCCGCCAACCTGGCGAAGGTGCAGGCGCTGCTCGGCGAGCGGCTGGGGCGCGACGTCTTCCTCTACTCGCTCACCACCGACCCCGAGCACGACACGCCGCGGGCGCTGCGCGCTTTCGCCGCCGCCCACGGCGCGGGGCCCGGGTGGCTCTTCCTGACCGGCGAGCCGGCGGCGATGGAGCTGCTGCGCGCCCGGCTCTTCGTGCACGACGCCGGCGCCGCCGATCCGCACGCGGAGCACGCCGCCGCGGCGGTCCAGGACTGCTCGCGCGGCCTGCTGCGCTACGGCAACGCGGCGGTGGGGCTCTGGGGGTCGGTGCCGGCCAGGACCGACCCGGCGTGGATCGCCGAGCGCATCGCCTGGCTCGCGCCGCGCGCGCCGGCCGCCGGCGCGCCGCGCCGGCGCGGCCCGCTGCCGCTCGCCGCCTTGGCCGGCCTCCTCCTCGGGCTCGGCGCCGCCGCCGGCTTCGCCCAGCACCCGCACCCGCAGCCGCCGCTGCCGCCCACCTGCCAGACGGTGGAAGGCAACGTCACCAACGTCGTCACCGGCGAAAGCCACTTCCCGCAGAGCTACCCCTTCGTCGACCCGCCGGGCACCAACTTCCTGCCCACGGTCTACACCAACCTCTTCGACAGCCTCGGGAACGAGGTGCAGAACACCCTGCCCTCGACCCCGACCGTCTTCTACAACCTCCACGACGGCGAGCCGGTGGTCACCGCGATCAACCCCATCTCGCCGACCCAGGACCTCGACGCCCTCTGGGACCGGCTGCGCCGCGTCGGCCCGGGCGACCCGATCGAGGAGGGGTTGATCCGCGAGGCCATCCAGAACGGCATCGACATCCTGGAGGGGAGGCCGGTGCGCAACCGCGCCTACAGCGGCCTGCCGCTGCTGCACTACAACGGCCCCGACAAGATCAAGAAGGTGCAGCCGGTCTACGACGCCACCGGCAAAGTGGTGGGCGGCAACGTCGACGTCCACCAGGTCTGGTACGACAACCACTTCGAGTCCGACACCGGGCTGCTCGACGTCAGCGGCCTGGGCAACGCCCTCGACGTCACCTGGACGGTCACCTACACGATCGACGTCCTGACCCGCGGCGAGGACGACTTCTCCCCCTACGTCATGTACTGGAACCTGGTGCCCCCCGACGCGCCGCCGCCGCCCACGCCGCCGCCGCCGTGCATCCCGCCATCGCCGCCGCCGCCGGGCAAGCGCCCGGGGATGGGCATGGACCAGAGCTTCTTCCCGATGCAGGAGGGCACCCGCACGGTGCTCAAGATCAAGATGGCGCCCGGCCCGTACTACAAGCTGATCTACACCTGGGGCTGGCGCATGCACCCGCCGCGCGTGCAGGTGATGGACGACGCCACCATGCCGGTGGCCGGCAAGACGCTCGCCCAGTGGGAGATCGACACCTTCGGCCCGGCCCCGACCTCGAGCGAGGAGGCGCGGGAAAAGGCGATCGCCCAGATCGGCGACCTGTCGCCGGCCAAGAAGATGTGGACGGCGCTGCGCGCGGCCCGCGACGCCGCCGCCAACGGCGACTGGAAGCAGGTGCGGGTGCAAGCCGACGGCGGCTGGAACGCCTTCGAGGACTGGCGCGAGCGGAACCAGCTCCCCAAGGGCGTCGAGCTGGACAAGGACGCCGACCTCACCCTCTTCTACGTCAACAACACGATCTACGGCGAGTTCACCCAGGGCACCCTCATCAACTTCCCGCCGTTCCAGACCCGCGGCACGCAGGTCAAGGTGACGCTGATCAACGGCGACTACTACGAGCGCGGCTACATCAACGTCGACTTCGGCGGCGGCCGCGGCTGGGAGAACCAGTACAAGTCGTCGGTCAAGGTCGCGGGCTCGGGCTGCTGGTTCACCTTCGGCCGCAACTACTGGTGGATCAACACGGCGGCGCCGGTCATCCTGCAGCCGGCCACCCGCAGCCCCTACCAGCCGAGCGTCGAGAAGGTCCACATCACCTTCAACTTCGACCCCGGGCGCCGGCTCCGCTTCTACCAGTTCGATCCGCTGCACCACGATGTGGCCGTGTACTCGATCCACTGAGGCGGCGCCGCCGGTCCGCAGCGCCGCCGCCGTCCTCCTCGGCTGCACGCTGGCGCTGGCCGGGCCCTCGGGCGGCGCGGCGGACGCGCCGCGCTACAGCCGCACTCTCCACGCCTACCGCGCGCCCGACGCCGCGCTGGTCGGCATGGACGGGGCGCCCGTCCGCCTGCGCGAGGAGCTCCAGCGCGCGGGACCGGTCGTCCTGCACTTCCTCTTCACCTCCTGCGCCACGGTCTGCCCGGTCCTCACCGGCACACTCGCGGCGGCGCAGGAGCGGCTGCCCGACGTGCGGATCCTGTCGATCTCGATCGACCCCGAGCATGACACGCCGGCGCGCCTGCGCGAGTACGCGGCGCGCTTCGGGGCGGG
>DASWHY010000297.1:0-1513 GCA_036397955.1 Thermoanaerobaculia bacterium
GCGCAGCCGGTGGTGCCCGAGATGAAAGCCGTTGTCGGAGGTGAGGAAGACGAACGTCCGCCCGGCCAAGTCGAGGCGGGCGAGGGTGTCGAGCAGCCGCCGCACCAGGTCGTCCACCGCCGGCAGCGTCTGCAGGCGCCCGCGGTACATCCCGTCGTAGGCCTCGATCTCGGACCGGGACAGCCGTGGCAGCGCCCGCAGGTACGCCGGCTTGTCGGAGACGTCGCGCTCGTCGAACGATGGGACGCGGGGGAGGCGGGCGTTCGGGAAGGTGCTGCGATGGCGGGGCGCGGGGACGATGGGCCGGTGCGGCGCGAGCGGCGCCAGGAGGAGGAAGAAGGGGCGGTCGTCGCGCTCGGCGGCGCGCACGAACGCGAGCGCCCGCTCCGCCAGCACGTCCGTCGAGTAGTCCGCCCGGGCGTGCCCGCGATACACCGTGCGGCCGTTGTCGCTGAGGGTGTAGCCGAAGTAGGTGAAGCCCCAGAGCGGGCTCAGCCAGTCGTCCCAACCGGGCGGGACGTAGCCCTCGCCGGCGTCGCCCGGATAGCCGATGAAGTACTTCCCCAAGAGGGCCGTGCGGTAGCCGGCTTCCTGCAGGGCGACCGGCAGGGCGTCGGCTTCGAGGTTCGAGGCGAAGACGCGCGGGAAGCCGCCGAGCGGCGGCGCCGCGGTCATGACGCCGTGGTTGTGCGCGAACTGCCCGAGCAGCATGGTGGCGCGCGACGGACAGCAGACCGGCGTCGAGGCGAAGTAGTGGGTGAAGCTCGTCCCTGCGGCCGCCAGGCGGCGCGCCGACGCCATCGCGCCGAGGCTCCCCATCGCCACGTCGAGGTCGTCGAGCACCACGAGCACGAGGTTCGGCGGCCCCGGCCGCTCGCTGCACTGGACGGCGCCCGCGATCGGTAGGACGAACGCGAGCACCGCAACGACGTAACGAGACCGCACCATCGCGCAGGTCTACGCACGCCGTGCGGCGAGCGCTTGGCGCAGACGCTCCGCGCCGCGCGACTCGTAAACCTGTGGCGGAGCCGTCGCCGCGCGCTACGGCAGGCCGCCGCTGCGCGCGAGGCGCAGCCGCGCGCCGGCCCCGCGCAGCTTGGGGAGGACCGACAGCACGAAGATGTAGAGGTAGCCCTGCGCGAAGAGCAGGAGGAAGGGGAGCGAGATCCACATCGCGCGGGCGACGGCGTAGGCGGCGCAGGCGAGGAAGTAGACGCCGAGCGCGCCTTCGGCGGCGATCAGCGGGTCGGTGCCGGCGCGGTAGCGCTTGCCGGCCCAGTCCTCGCCGCGGCGCTCGATGCGGTACTTCGGGGTCCGGTGGAAGACGCCGCCGCGGCGCAGCAGCCCCGAGAGCACGGCGCGGGCGTTGTTGATCGAGAGGCCGATCCCGAGGCCCATGAGCGCCGGCAGGAAGCGCGCCTCCCGCCGCCAGGCGCCGGGGCCGCGGGCGATCACCGGGCTCGACAGGTAGAAGGCCACGACCGACACCGAAGCGGCGAGGAAGTGCGGCGCG
>DASWHY010000298.1:0-6771 GCA_036397955.1 Thermoanaerobaculia bacterium
GGGGCGGCCACGGCGGAGCCCGCGTCCATCCCGTGGTCGAGGTGCGCAGCATGAACCCGCCAACCGCGCAGCCTCCCCAGCCCAACCATCCCCCAAAGCAGCGCCGAAGAGTCCACCCCCCCCGAAAACGCCACGAGCACACCCTCGCCCGCCGCGAGCGGCGCCTTCGCGGCGAAAAAGCTCTCCAGCGTGGTTTCCAAAGTCACAGGATGGTTAGGTTGGCGAGCCACCCGCCCGCCCGATCCCTCGCTCCCGCTCGGGATGACAGTCCAGGTGAAGGGACTCGCTCCGCCATTCGCGAGCGCAGCGAGCGGATGGCCACCAAGTCCCTTCATTGCCAACAGACCGAGCGAAGCGAGGAATGGTGGCGGTGAAGGGACTCGAACCCCTGACGCAGCGGATATGAGCCGCTTGCTCTACCGACTGAGCTACACCGCCACGGAGACGACGACGGACCGCCCGGCGGGTGCCGGGCGGTCGGGCGCGGGATTATAACAACCCGCCGCTTAGCGGAGGACTTCCTGACAGCTGCGGAACTGCCCGAAGAACTCCTGCATCGAGCCGGAGAGGGCCTCGTTGTTGAGCCGGTAGATGACGTTCTGGCCGTGCCGCTGGTCGAGGACCAGGTCGGCCTCCTTGAGCACCGAGAGGTGCCGCGAGATGGTCGGCTGGGAGAGGTTGAAGTTGCCCACGATCTCGCCCACCGTGCGCTGCTGCGTTTCCAGGAGCCGCAGGATCTCCTGGCGCGTGCCGTCGGAGAGGGCCTTGAAGACCTTGGTCAGATGCCTCTCCTCGCGTCCGAAGCCGTGACTGCGGTCGATGCTGGCCATCTGGTTGTTTCCCCCCAGATTCGAGAGGCGCTGCGCCTTCTCGTGTTGCTGCGGCTCATCGTACCCCGCCACGAGTTGAAAAGGAATTGGCAACACGCGCACGTGCGCGACTTTTGCCGCTCACGACCTGGGCAGAGATGTGCAAACTTCTCTATAACGGAGGGTTAGCCGTTTTGGGGCGGCAAGCGAAACGGCCGGCGCTGGGCCGGCCGTCGGGGGCGAAACCGGGGGGTTTGGGGACCGGCGTCAGCCGCGGGCGCGGCGGAGGCGGTCGGCGACCGCGGACCAGCGCACGGTGTTCCACCAGGCGGCCAGGTAGTCCGGGCGGCGGTTCTGGTACTTCAGGTAGTAGGCGTGCTCCCAGACGTCGACGCCGAGGAGCGAGGTCTTCCCCTCGATCAGCGGGCTGTCCTGGTTGGGGCGGGCGACGACTTCGAGGTTGCCGTTCCAGTAGACCAGCCACCCCCAGCCGGAGCCGAACTGGTTGGCGGCGGCGTTGGTCAGCTTCTCCTTGAACGGCTGGAAGCCTCCGAACTGCTCGGTGAGCGCCGCGGCCAGCTCGCCCTCCGGCTCGCCGCCGCCGTCGGGCCCCATCACCTGCCAGAACAGCGAGTGGTTGGCGTGGCCGCCGCCGTGGTTCTTGACCGCGGTCTGGATCGCCTGGGGGATCGTGTCAAAGTCGTGGAGGAGGTCCTCGACGCTCTTCGCCTGCAGGTCCGGGTGCGCCTGCAGCGCCTCGTTGAGCTTGGCGACGTAGGTGGCGTGGTGCTTGTCGTGGTGGATCTGCATCGTCTGCGCGTCGATGTGCGGCTCGAGCGCGTCGAAGGCGTAGGGCAGGGCGGGGAGCTCGTGCATGGTGGCCTCCTTTAGCGCAGCTTCTCTTCGACGAACTCGACGTGCTTGCGCACCTTGGGGTCGTACTTCTTCAGGCGCAGCTTCTCGGTCGAAGCCTTCTTGTTCTTGCTCGTCGTGTAGTAGTAGCCGGTCCCGGCGCTCGAAACCAGCTTGATCTTGTCGCGCATCGTCGTCTCTCCAGCGGGTGGTAATGGCGGGGCCGACGGGACTCGAACCCGCGACCTCCGGCGTGACAGGCCGGCGTTCTAACCAACTGAACTACGACCCCGCGTTCTGGGTTTGGCGGCGCCAGCCGCCGTGCTGGTGGGAGGTGAGGGAATTGAACCCGCGACCCCCTGCGTGTAAGGCAGGTGCTCTGACCGCTGAGCTAACCTCCCCCGCCCCCAAAGGCGGTTCATCGTATTGAACCGCCACCACTAAGTCAATCTCACGGCACCGCGTACCCCAGGCTCTTCAGCTCCTCTTCGAGCTGCTCCGGCAGCTCCTGGCGCGCGGCGCGGTTGCGCACCCCCGCGAAGCGCTGGCGGATGAGCCGCGCCAGGCGCGTCACCCGCGCCGGCTCGCGCTCGGCCAGGTTCGCGGTCTCCCCCGGGTCGCGCGCCAGGTCGTAGAGCTCGGCCCGGGCGATGGGGAAGTGGTCGGGCGGCGCGCCGGGGATGCAGACCGGCGCAAAGCCGCGCGGGTTGTAGACCAGCTTCCAGCCGCCGGCGAGCACGGTGTGGAGCGGCTCGGCGCCGTACTGCGAGAAGGCCGGCCGCTCCTTCCGCTCCGCCGCCGGCCGCTCGAGCTGCGGCAGCAGCGAACGCCCCTGCGTCTCGCCGAGCGGCGGCAGGCCGAGGAGGGCGAGGAGCGTCGGCGCGACGTCCACCAGCTCGACGGTGTCGCCCGCCACCCCGCCCGGCGCCAGCAGCCCGGGCGCGGCGATCCCGAGCGGCACGTGCAGCCCCGCCTGGTAGACCGTGCAGGCGTGGTAGAGGTAGCCGTGGTGGTCGTAGAGCTCCTCGCCGTGGTCGGAGAGGAAGACCACGACCGTCCGCTCCAGCCGCCCTGCCGCGCGCAGCCCGTCGAGGAGGTGGCCGGCCAGCCGGTCGCTCCCCCCGACCGCCGCGTCGTAGAGCGCGTCGAGGTTGGCGACGTCGCGCGGGCCGAGCGGCAGCCGCTCGCGCATGATGCGGTCGAGCTGCCACTTCTTGGGGCCGACCGGCCCCTTGTAGCCGGGGTCGAGGCGCGTCGCCCCGTCGCCGCCGTTGTAGTAGGGGGCGTGCGCGCCGAAGAGGTGGACCCAGAGCAGGAACGGCCGCTCGCCCCCCCGCTGCCGCGCCCACTCGACCGCCCGCCGCACCGTCTTGCCGTCCTCGCCGCCGCTGCACGCGAAGGCGTCCCAGCCGCGGTGCCCGGCCCGGCACATGTTGGAGAGGAAGGCGCCGGTCTCGTAGCCCGCGCCGTGCAGCCGCTTGGGGAGGGTGGGGAGCGCCGCGGGGAAGGCGTAGCCGTTCTCGAGCACCCCGTGCGCCAGCGGATAGAGGCCGGTCAGGGTCGAGGCCAGCGCCGGCCAGGTGCTGGCGCGCGGCGTCATCGCCGCCGCGAAGCGGACCCCCGAGCCGAGGAGGGCGTCGAGCCGCGGGCTGTTCAGCCGCACGGCGTAGCCGTAGGCGCCGAGGCGGTCGGCGCGCAGCGTGTCGACCGAGAGCAGCAGGACGTTCCACCCCCGCGCCGCGCCGGCGAGCGGGCGCACGGCGTCCTCTTCGGCGCCGCGGCCGCGGCAGGCGACGAGGCAGAGCAGGAGGAGACCGAGGGCGAGACGCGGACGGCGCATGCGGGAGCGCGGATGGTACACTAGCGGTCTCTCCTGTCCGCGGGCGCCCGCCCGCGCGCTCCATCTTCAGGTTTCCCGCCTCCGCTCCAGAAAGGGAGCGGAGATGGACACGGTGCTTGGTGAACGGGGTTGGACGGCGCTCGTCGAGCGCCACGGCGCCGGGCTGCGGCGGCGCGTGCGGCAGACGCTCGCGGGGGCCGGCGCGCGGGTGCGGGCGGAGCAGGTCGAGGAGATGGTGCAGGAGGTCTACTGCCGGCTGCTCGCCGCGGGCGGCCGGCGGCTCGCGGCCTGCCGCGCGGCGGCGGGCGAGCGGACGCTCGCCGCCTATCTCGGGCGGGTCGCCGAGCGGGTGGTGCTCGACCAGCTCCGCACCGCCGGCGCCGGCAAGCGCGGCGGCGGCCGGATCGTGGAACTCTGCCCCGACGAGCTGGCGGAGCGGGCGCCCGACCCGGCGGGCACGCCGGAGGACCGCCTCCTCGCCGCCGAGCGGCGGCGGCAGGCGCGGGCCCGCTGCCGCGCCGCCGCCCGGCCCGGGGCGCGGGCGGGGCGCGACGCCTTCATCTTCGAGCTCGCCGTCCTCGAAGGCTGGACCTGCCGCGAGATCTCGCGCGCGGCGGGGGGGCGGCTGGCCCCCGGCAGCGTCGCCTCGATCCTCCACCGTATGAAGCGGCGGCTGGCGGCGCAGGCGGCCGCGGCGGCGGGCTAGGAGTCCGTCCCGCTGGACGCGGGACGGACGGCACTCCTAGCCATGATTGGAGCCCGGCGCGAAAGCCTTCGCGCCTTGAGTAGGATCGCGCGCCGTGCAGGTCTTCACCGACGCCCGCTGTCTCGAGCACACGGCGCCGCGCGGGTACCCGGAGCGGCCGGAGCGGCTGGCCGCGGTTCTCGCGCACCTGCGGCAGCGCGGCCATCCGCTCGTCGAGCCGGCGGCGGGCGGGGGCGCCGGCGCCGGTACGGACGAGCCGGCCCCGGCGAGCCGCGAGGCGGTGCTCCGCCTGCACGCGCCGGAGTACGTCGAGCGCTTCCGGCGCGCCGTCGAGCGCGGCGACGGCCTCCTCGACTCGGCCGACAACCCGCTCTCGGCCGGCACCTGGCGCGCCGCCTGGGGGGCGGTCGAGGCGACCCTGGCGGCCGCCGACTGGGTGGCCGCCGCCCCCGGCCGCCGCGCCTTCGCCGCCGTCCGCCCGCCCGGGCACCACGCCGAGCGCGCCACCGCCATGGGCTTCTGCTTCTTCAACAACGTGGCGGTGGCGGCCGAGCACCTGCGGGCGCGGCACGGCGTCGCGCGGGTGGCGGTCTTCGACTTCGACGTCCACCACGGCAACGGCACCCAGCACCTCTTCGCGGCCCGCGCCGACGTCTTCTACGCCAGCACCCACCAGTACCCCTTCTACCCCGGCACCGGCGCCGCCTCCGAGACCGGCACCGGCGCGGGCGCCGGCTTCACCCTCAACGTGCCGCTGCCGGCCGGCTCCGGCGACGGCGACCTCGAAGCGGCGATCCGCGGCCGCGTGCTCCCGGCCCTCCGCCGTTTCGCCCCCGAGGTGCTCCTCCTCTCGGCCGGCTTCGACGCCTGGCAGGCCGACCCGCTGGGCGGGCTCGCGGTGACCGAGCGCGGCTTCGCCGACTGGGGGACCTGGCTGGCCGAGCTGGCCGCGGAGGTGGCCGAGGGACGGGTGCTGGCGGTGCTCGAAGGCGGGTACGACCTGGCGCACCTGCCGCGGCTCGTCGAGGGGCATCTGACGGGGCTGGAAGGCGGGCCGGCGGGCACGCCGGGGGCTTAAAGCAAGCTTAAATTGACTTTCTGCTATTGGCGCCGCTAACATCCCCGCCACTGTTTCGAGTAAAGCTTCACAAATTCAAGGCCTTCTATGCGCGGGGCGCAGCCGGCCCGGGCGCAGACCGAGGCGGAGGCAAGCGATGCGGCGGAAGATCCTCCTGACGACGATCGGGGCTGTCCTGCTGGCGGCGCTGCCGGCCGCCGCCGCCCCGCCCTTCGGCTCCTTCGGCGGCATCGTGGGGGGCGGCAACGCCGGCGCCGGCGTCATCCCCCTCTTCGGCTGGGCGCTGGACGACGGCGGCGTCGCTTCGGTCGACGTCTTCGTCGACGGGGTGATCGCCGGCCGCGCCGCCTACGGCCGCAGCCGGCCGGGGGTGGCGGTGCGCTTCCCGGCCTTCCCGGACGCCGCGGCCGCCGGCTTCTCCTACGGCCTCGACACGACGCACTACCTCAACGGCCTGCACGCGGTGAGCGTGCGGGTCAAGAGCAAGACCGGGGAGTTCGCCTTCTTGAACGCCCGCACCTTCCAGTTCCACAACCTCACCCACTCCCTCGCCCCCTTCGGCCGGATCGAGTTCCCCAACGAGAACGCCGAGCTGCGCGGCCACTGCAACCTCGCCAACCCGGCGCGCCGCTTCTCGGTCGTCTCCGGCTACGCGCTCGACGCCGGGGTGCAGGCCGACGACCACGGGGTGGGCTACGTCGAGCTGCTGATCGACGGCGCCGAGTTCGCCAACAGCAAGACCGACTGCTTCTTCTCGACCCTCACCGGCGGGCTGTCGAACTGCTACGGGCTGCGGCGGGTGGACATCCAGCCCTTCTTCCCCAGCCTCAAGGACAGCCCGCAGAGCGGCTTCCGCTTCGTGCTCGACATCGGGCTGCTGATGGCCTTCGGCTACACGCCCGGCCACCACGCGCTGACCGTGCGGGCGAGCGACTTCAACGGCCAGGTGGCGAACATCGACAGCATCCCGGTGACCTTCATCTGCGACGACGAGCTGGGCAACGAGGACGCCTTCGGTCTGATCGGCGGGCCGCTCAACGGCCAGCAGTACAGCGGCATCATGACGGCCCACGGCTGGGCGCTCGACATCGAAGGGGTGCAGAGGCTCGACTTCTACGTCGACGGCCTGTTCGTCGGCTCCTCGACGCTCTCCCTGCCGCGGCCGCAGGTGTCGTCGGCCTACCCAGGCTACCCGGACAGCGGGCAGCCGGGCTGGGTGTTCGCGCTCGACACGCGGGCGTTCGCCAACGGCCAGCACTTCCTGCAGGTGATCGTGGTCGACGACGTCGGCGGCACGACGCTGCTCGGCGAGCGGCGGTTCGTAGTAGTTAATCCAGGAAACTAGCGCCTCCCCGATCGCGTACTCCCGACGCCCCGCTCCAGCGGGGCGTCGCCGTTTCTGTACGATGCCCCGCATGGCGGGGGAGGCGCTCGAGCGGGTGGTGTTCTTCGGCACGCCCGACTTCGCGCTGCCGACCCTGGAGGC
>DASWHY010000299.1:0-3588 GCA_036397955.1 Thermoanaerobaculia bacterium
CAGCCCGCGCTGGCGGAGCAGGGGGACTGGCGGACCGAGTACCAACTGGATTGAATCGAGAGGACCCCTGATGCGCAGGCTCGGCTACGTCGGCTCGCTCTTCGGCCAGGTCTGGGAGTTCGCGCGGCAGAACAAGGTCTACTGGATCGTGCCCTTCGTGCTGATCCTGGGCCTGGTCGTGCTGCTCGTGGTCACCAGCCAGGCGGCGGCTCCGTTCATCTACACGCTGTTTTAGAAGAGCGCGACCGGATGAAAACGCGGCGGCTGCTGGCGCGCTTCGCCCTCGCCGCCGCGGCCACCCTCTTCGCGCTCGCCGCGCTGGAGCTCGGGCTCCGGCTGGTCGGCTGGTCCCATCCCAACTTCTATCGTCCCGACCCGGTGCGCGGCTGGGAGCTGCGCCCCGGCGCCGCCGGCCGCTGGCGCCAGGAGGGCGACGCGCCGGTGCGGATCAACCGCGACGGCCTGCGCGACGAGGAGCACCCGCCGGCCAAGCCGCCGCGCGAGCTGCGCATCGCTCTGCTCGGCGACTCGATGGTCGAGGCCCTCCAGGTGCCGCGCGACCGCACCTTCTGGGAGCTCGTCGAGCGCCGGCTCGAAGGCTGCGAGCCGCTGCGCGGGCGGCGGGTCGAGGTGCTCAACTTCGGCGTCTCCGGCTACGGCACGGCGCAAGAGCTCCTGACCCTGCGCCACGAGGTCTGGAAGTACCGCCCCGACTTGGTCCTCCTCGGCTTCTACGCCGGCAACGACGTCCGCAACAACCACCGGCCGCTGGAGCAGGACCCGCTCCGCCCCTATTTCACGCTGGAAGGCGACCCGCCGCGCCTGGTCCTCGACGACTCCTTCCGCCAGAGCCGCGGCTACCGGTTCCGCCGCAGCGCGCCGGGGCGCCTCCTCTACGGCCTCCTCGACGCCTCGCGCGCCCTCCAGCTCGGCAAGCAGGCGAAGTCGGCGCTCGACGGCTGGGTCGGCGCCTGGAAGGCGCGGAAATCGACGCGCGGCGAAGCCGTGCTCCAGGAGCTGGGGCTCGACAACGCCGTCTACGCGCCGCCGGCGGACGCCGAGTGGCGGCAGGCCTGGCGGGCGACCGAGGCGCTGATCCGACAGATGCACCGGGAGGCGCGGGCGCACGGCGCGCGATTCTCGGTGGTGACCCTGACGACGCCGATCCAGGTCGACCCCGACGCCGCGAAGCGCCGCGCCTTCGCCGCGCGGCTCGGCGTCCGCGACCTCTTCGCCCCCGAGCGCCGCCTCGCCGCCTTCGCCCGCCGCGAGGGCTTCCCGCTGCTCCCCTTGGCCCCCGACCTCCAGCGCCACGCCGTCCGCACCGGCGCCTACCTCCACGGCTTCCCCAACACCCCGCCGGGCGAAGGCCACTGGAACGCCGAGGGCCACCGCGTCGCCGGCAACCGCATCGCCCTCTGGCTCTGCCGCGAGGTGCTGGCGGGAGGGTAAGGTATGGGGCATGGCCCCTCCCGGTTCCGCCCGCGCCGGTCTCTACGGCGGCCCCGTCTCCTCGCGCCGGATGGTCGCCGGCGGCATGGGGGGCGGGCGGGGGCGCGGGGCGCGACCGGAGGAGCCCAAGCCGAAGCTCTCGCTGCGCATCGTGCTGCGCGACGCCGCCGAGCTGGTGGCGGCGCGGCGCTGGCGGCTCCTCCTCGGCTTCGCGATCCTGGCGGTCAACCGCGGCGCCGCCCTCGTCCTGCCCGGCACCACGAAGTTCCTGCTCGACGACGTCATGCAGGAGGGCCGGCGCGAGCTACTGCCGCTCCTGGTCGCCGCCGCGGCCGGCGCCACCCTCCTGCAAGCGGCGAGCTCCTTCGCCCTGTCGCAGGTCCTGGGGCTGGCGGCGCAGCGCTCGATCACCGAGATGCGGCGGCGGGTGCAGCGCCACGTCGGCCGGCTGCCGGTCGCCTACTACGACCAGACCAAGTCCGGCGCCCTGCTCTCCAGGGTCATGACCGACGCCGAGGGCATCCGCAACCTGGTCGGCAGCGGCCTCGTCGAGCTGGTCGGCGGCCTCGTCACCGCGGTCCTGGCGGCCGGGATCCTCCTCTACCTGAGCGTGCGGCTGACGCTCATCGCCTGCGCCGTCCTCTCGCTCTTCGGCCTCATCCTGCTCTTCGCCTTCAAGGTGCTGCGCCCGCTCTTCCGCGAGCGCTCGAAGATCAACGCCGAGGTCTCCGGCCGCCTCTCCGAGTCGTTCTCCGGCATCCGCGTCGTCAAGGCCTACGGCGCCGAGCGGCGGGAGGCGCTGGTCTTCACCAAGGGCGCGCACCGCCTCTACCGCAACGTGGCGAAGACCATGACCGGCTTCTCGATCGTCGGCGCCGCCTCGGCGCTGCTGCTCGGGATCATCGGCGTGACGATGATGTGGGTGGGCTCGCAGGAGGTCCTCGCCGGCCGGATGACCCTGGGCTCCTTCTTCTCCTTCACCCTCTACCTGGGGCTCCTCGTCGGGCCGATCGCCCAGGTGGTGAGCATCGCCACCCAGATCACCGAGGCCTTCGCCGGCCTCGAGCGCATCCGCGAGATCCAGGACGAGGCGCGCGAGGACGAAGGGGAGGCGGCGCGCCGGCCGCTGCCGCCCTTGGCCGGCCGGGTGGAGCTCGAGGACGTCCACTTCGAGTACAAGGCGGGGACGCCGGTCCTGCGCGGCGTCTCGCTGGTCGCCGAGCCGGGGACGGTGACGGCCCTGGTCGGCCCCTCGGGGGCGGGGAAGAGCACCCTGATCGGCCTGGTGGCCGGCTTCTACCGCCCGACCGTCGGGCGCATCCTGGTGGACGGCTACGACCTGGCCGACGTACGCCTGGTGGACTACCGCGCCCAGTTGGGCGTCGTCTTCCAGGACAACTTCCTCTTCGACGGCACCGTGCACGAGAACATCGCCTACGCCCGCCCCGACGCGCCCGCCGACGCGGTCCGCGCCGCCGCCGCCATCGCCCACGTGGACGACTTCGTGGCGCGGATGCCGGACGGCTACGAGACGATCGTCGGCGAGCGCGGGGTCAAGCTCTCCGGCGGCGAGCGGCAGCGGGTGGCGATCGCCCGCGCCATCTTGGCCGACCCGCGCATCCTGATCCTCGACGAGGCCACCTCCTCGCTCGACAGCGAGAGCGAGGCGCTGATCCAGGAGGGGCTCGCGGAGCTGATGCGCGGGCGCACCACCTTCGTCATCGCCCACCGTCTCTCGACGGTGCGGCGGGCGGACGCCATCCTGGTGCTCGAAGGCGGCGAGATCATCGAGCGCGGGCGCCACCCGGAGCTCCTCGCCCTGGGCGGCCGCTACCACGCCCTCTACACCCGGCAATACAACCTGGAGAGCAACCTGTTCTTGAACCCGGGAGAGGACCAGAGCGGGGGCGAGGCGGACGAGGAGGAAGGGCCGCCGCGCGCCGCCGCCGACGCCGCCGTCGGCCGCCTCCCGCTGCTGCCCGGATAGGACTCAATCGACGTGCGCCGCACCCCCATCGCTCTCGGCCTCGCCCTGGCCGCCGCCCTCCTCGCGGCGCCGCCGCCGGCCTTCGCCTTCGAGCCCTCCCCCTACGGCGTCAACGTCCACGCGCCGGGGGAGCCCAACCTCTCGCGCCT
>DASWHY010000300.1:0-7672 GCA_036397955.1 Thermoanaerobaculia bacterium
CATCCCGCTGTCGGCGGCTCCGGGCGCCGAGCCGGAGCAGCTCGTAGCCCTCTGAGCCGCCGGGCCGCCTCACTGCCGGTCCAGGTAGAACGGGGGCGGCGGGGGCGGGACGTCCTAGCCGCGCTTATGGGCGGCGGCGAAGTAGGAACTCTCGCCGGCGGTGATGACCCCGCGGCCGTCGGCCTTTGCTCGCGCGGTTTCCTGGCAAGGTCCCGGGTGTAGCATGCACTCATGTCCCCTGGCTCGCAGCGGACTGCCTCCCCCGTCGAAGCGGCTCCCGACGCCGCCTACCAGCCGAAGACGGCGCTCGGCCGGCGATTGTGGGACTTGCGTCGACAGGTTCTTGCTGAGGGCGATCGTCCGTTGGGCTGGCACGACCTCGAGCGCAAGGTCGCCGAACGTCGGGGCGAGCGGAACGCCGGCGATTGAAGCTCACCTTCGCTTCATCGCGTGACCAGCGTAGCGTCAAGACCATTCACCCCTGAGACGACTCTCCCGCACCGCGGCCGACCTGTCCGACGGAAGGCGACGGCGCGGCCGGGTGTTATCCTAGGCGCCGGCAGCGACCCACGAAGGGCTCGGGTCCTGTGCAGCGGCCGCTATCGAACCTCGTCAGGCCCGGAAGGGAGCAGCGATAAGGTATGCGCGCCGAGTGCCGCAGACAAACCGGAGCCCTTCGTGGGGCGCTGCCTGTTTTGCTCCTCTGAGACCCCATGAGCTATCAGGTCCTCGCGCGGAAGTGGCGGCCGCAGACCTTCGCCAGCCTGGTCGGCCAGGAGCCGATCGTCACCGCGCTGCGCAACGCCCTGACCGAGGGGCGGATCGCCCAGGCCTACCTCTTCTCCGGCATCCGCGGCGTCGGCAAGACGACCGCGGCGCGCGTCCTCGCCAAGGCGCTCAACTGCGAGCGCGGCCCCGCCGCCGACCCCTGCGACGACTGCCTGCCCTGCCGTGAGATCGCCCGCGGCGCCGACCTCGACGTGATCGAGGTGGACGCCGCCACCTACTCGAAGGTCGAGCAGGTGCGCGACCTGACCGAGAGCCTGCGCTACGGCCCGGCGCGCGACCGCTACAAGGTGGTGGTGATCGACGAGATCCACCGCCTCTCGCGCCAGGCCTTCGACGCCCTGCTCAAGATCGTCGAGGAGCCGCCGCCGCACCTGGCCTTCATCTTCGCCACCACCGAGATCGAGTCGGTGCCGGCGACGATCCTCTCGCGCTGCCAGGAGTTCCACTTCCGGCGCGTCTCTTCGCCGGACGTCTCCGCGCTGCTGCGCCGCATCTGCGAGGCCGAAGGGATCACGGCGAGCGACCCGGCGCTGCGCCTGATCGCCCGCGCCGGCGAGGGGAGCGTGCGCGACGCCGTGGCGCTCCTCGATCAGCTCGCCACCTTCGGCTCGGGCACGATTGCCGACGAGGAGGCGGTGCGGCTCCTGGGCGGGCTCGACACCGCGCTCTTCGGCCGCCTCCTCGAGGCGATCCTCGGCGGCGACCCGCGCGGCGTGCGCGAGGCGGTGCAGCGGATCGAGGACGAGGGGTGGGACCCGCGCCACGTCTTCTGCCAGTTCCTCGCCTACTGCCGCGACGCGCTGCACCTGGCGCTGGGCGGCGACGACACGCACGTCGACCTGCCGGTCGAGGAGGAGGCGATCCTCGCCGGCCGCGCCCGCGCCGCCGGCTACGAGAACCTGCTGCGGCTGCTGCAGCAGCTCCTGGCGAGCGAGCAGATCGTGCGGCGGAGCGAGAGCGGCGTCCTGGCGGTCGAGATCGCCTGGCTGCGCGCGGCGGAGCTGCCGAAGCTGGTGCGGGTGGAAGAGATCCTGGCGGGGGGCAAGAGGCGGGAGGAGCAGCCTCCGGCCAAGCGGAAAGAGGAGAGCGAGCGGCCTGCCGTCGCCAGGCAAGCGGCGGGGAACGGGGAGGCGGCGCGGCGGGAGCCCGCCGACCAGGCCGCGGACGCCGCCGACGTCGTCGACGTCATCATCCAGGAGCTGGACAAGCTGCGGCCTTCGCTCGCCGCCGTCTTCGCCCAGCACCGGCCGCGCTTCGCGGACGGCGCGCTGCTGGTGCCGCGCGAGGCCCACCTGGAAGCGACTTTGCGGCGCGGCAACAACCGGCAGATACTGGAGAAGGTGCTGGCCGCGGTGAGTGGGAGCGGGGCGCGCTGGCAGGAAGACGACGGCGAGCCCGCCGCCGCGGCGCCCGAGCCCCCGCCGCCCCCGGTGCTGAGCCACCCCACGGTCCAGGCGGTGCTCGACATCTTCAACGGCCGGGTGGAGCGGGTCGAGCCGCACGCCCGCCCGAGAGAGGACTGAGGCGATGAGCAGCATGCGACAGCTCATGAAGCAGGCGCAGGAGATGCAGGAGCGCCTGCAGCGCGAGCTCGCCGAGATGGTCGTCGAGGCGAGCGTCGGCGGCGGCATGGTGACGGTCAAGATGAGCGGTCACAAGCAGCTCGTGGGGTGCAAGATCGACCCCGAGGCGATGGACAAGGAAGACCCCTCGATGTTGGAGGACCTCATCGTCGCCGCCGTCAACGAGGCCGGCCGCAAGGTCGAGGAGACGATGCGCAGCCGGATGGGCGCCATGGCCTCGAACCTCCCGGGCCTGTTCTGAGCCGTACGCCCGCCTCCGCCGACCCGCTGGCCCGGCTGGTCGGCGAGCTCTCCCGCCTCCCCTCGATCGGCCCCAAGACCGCCACCCGCCTCGCCCACTACCTGCTCAAGGTCCCGGCCGCCGAGGCGCTGGCGCTCGCCCGCGCCATCACCGAGGTCAAGGAGCTGCTCTTCCACTGCTCCTCCTGCAACGCGATCACCGCCGTCGATCCCTGCCGCTTCTGCTCCGACCCGCAGCGCGAGCGGCGGCAGCTCTGCGTCGTCGAGGAGCCGTTCAACATCGAGCCGATCGAGCGCACCGGTGAGTACCACGGCCTCTACCACGTGCTGCTCGGCGCGCTCTCCCCGCACCGCGGCGTCGGGCCCGACCGGCTGGCGATCCCGCGCCTGCTCGAGCGGCTCGACGGCGTCGAGGAGGTGGTCCTCGCCACCAACCCCAACGTCGAGGGGGAGGCCACCGCGCTCTTCCTCGCCCGGCTGCTCAAGCCGCGCGGCGTCAAGGTCACCCGCCTCGCCTTCGGCATGCCGGTCGGCGGCGACATCGAGTACACCGACGAGGTCACGCTCGGCCGCTCGCTCGCGGGGCGGCGCGAGATGTGAACGCGCGGCCCGCGGGCCTCCGGCGCGGCGACCTGCTGCCGCGCATGGTCGTGCCGCCGCCGGGTCCGCGGGCGCGCGCCCTCTCGGCGCGTCTTGCCGCGGCCGAGGCGCCGGGCATCAACACCCTCGCCGGCGGGCGGCCGTCGCTCCTCTGGGAAGAAGCCCTCGGCGCCAACGTCCTCGACGTCGACGGCAACCGCTACCTCGACCTGACCTCCGGCTTCGGCGTCGCGGCCGTCGGCCACCGCCACCCGCGCGTCGTGGCGGCGGTGCGCGCGCAGAGCGGCCGCCTCCTCCACGGGCTCGGCGACGTCCACGCCCACGCGCTGCGGGTCGAGCTGGCGGAGCGCCTCGCGGGGCTGGCGCCGGTCGACGAGCCGCGGGTCTTCTTCGCCGTCTCGGGGGCGGAGGCGGTCGAGATCGCGCTCAAGACCGCGGTCGCCGCGACCGGCCGCGCCGGCGTCGTCGCCTTCGAGCCGAGCTACCACGGGGTCACCCTCGGGGCGCTCGCCGCGACCTCCCGCGCGGAGTTCCGCCGCCCCTTCCTCGCCCACCTCCACCCGCACGTCGTGCGCCTCCCCTTCGGCTGCCCGCCGGCGCACGTCGGCGCGGCGCTCGCGGGCGGCGGCATCGCCTGCCTCCTGGTCGAGCCGGTCGTCGGGCGCGAGGGGGTGCTCCCGCCGCCGCCGGGGTGGCTCGCGGAAGTCGCCGCGCTCTGCCGGCGGCATCGCGTGCCGCTTGCCGACGACGAAGTCTTCACCGGCCTCGGGCGCACGGGCGCGCTCTGGGCCGCCGCGGCGGAAGGGGTGCGCCCCGACCTCCTCTGCTGCGGCAAGGCGCTGGGCGGCGGGATGCCGATCGCGGCGGTCGTCGGGCGGAGCGAGCTGATGGAGGCGTGGGAGACGCCGGGGGAGGCGCTTCACACCTCGACCTTCGTCGGCCACCCGCTCGCCTGCGCGGCGGCGCTCGCGACGCTCGACGTCGTCGCGGAGGAGCGGCTCGCGGAGCGCGCGGCGATACTGGGGGAAACCCTCCTTCAGCCGCGAGTTGCCGGGTGGGGAAAGCGCTTTCCGGCCGTCGCCGCGGTGCGCGGCCGAGGGCTCCTCTGGGGCATCGAGCTCGCCTCGCGCGAGGCCGCGGGCGCCTTCGTCGAGGGGGCGCGCCGCCGCGGCGTCCTGCTGCTCGCGGGTGGCCCCGAGGGGCGGGTGGCGCAGCTCGTGCCGCCGCTGACCATCGCCGAACGGCAGTTGTCGCGCGCTCTCGACATCGTCGAAGCGGCGCTCGCCGAGCTCAGGGCGACCTGAGAGACAATCGCCCTCATGCCCGACACGCCGCGCCTGAAGGTCGCCTTCATCGGCAGCCACGGCGTGGGCAAGACCACGCTCTGCTTCGGCCTCGCGGCGCGGCTCAAGGAGCGCGACGTGGCGGTCGACGTCGTGCACGAGGTGGCGCGGCGCTGCCCGCTGCCGATCAACGAGGAGACCACCGTCGCCTCGGAGTCCTGGATCCTCCACACCCAGATCGGCGAGGAGCTGATCGCGCAGGCGCGCTATCCGGTGGTGATCTGCGACCGCAGCGTCCTCGACAACTACGTCTACCTGCTGCTCGCGGCGGGCAAGCAGCCGCACCTCGAAGGGCTGGTGGACGGCTGGATGCGCGGCTACGGCCTGCTGTTCCACGTGCCGATCGTCGAGGAGCCGAGCCCCGACGGCGTGCGCTCGGCCGATCCGGCGTTCCAGTGGGCGGTGGACCGCCGGCTGGAGGAGGAGCTGGCCGCGCGCGGCCTGGCGCCGCTGCGGCTCGACCCGGCGCGGCGCGGCGAGTGGCTGGAGCGGGTGGACTGCGCGGTGTGGGAGCGGCTGCGGCCGGCGCAAATGCGGCTGCTGTGACGGGCTGAGCGATGCCCTCGTTCGAAGGGTTGCTCCTCTGGTTGGTGCTGGCACTGCTCGCCGGGGGCGCCGTCGCGCTCCTGCTCGTCTTGCGCGACCGCCGGCCGCCGGCGATCGCCGCCGCCGCGCTCGCCCGCGGCGACTTCGCGGCGGCGCTCGCGGCGGGGAGCGCGCCGGGGGCGCCGCGCTCGGAGCGCCTCGCCGCGGCCGCCGGCGCCAAGCACCTCCTCGACTTCGGCGGCGCCGGCGCCCTCCTCGCTCCGCTCCTCGCCGCCGACCCCGAGGACGGCGAGGCCTGGCTCGAAGCCGGGCTCGTCGCCGCCTACGCCGGCGACCACGACGGCGCCGAGCGGGCCTTCGCGCGCGCCGCCGCGCTGCGCTCGGACCTCCTCGAGTCCATCACCCTGCACCGCGCCTGGTCGGCCCTGGCGCGCGGCGACCGGCGCGCCGCCCGCTCCCGCTTCGAGGAGGTCGAGGCGCCGCTCGAGAGCAAGCTGCGCTCCGACCTCGGGCCGGGCGATCCGCTCTTCGCCGAGTGGTTCCTCCAGGCCGCCGCCCTCTGGCGCGCCGCGGGCGACGAGGAGCGCGCCGCCTGGGCGCTCGCCGCCGGGCGCGCCGCGGCGCCGGCGTCACGGCTCTGGCAAGTCGTCGCCGCGCCCTCCGGCTAGAATCGGCGGCCTTGAGCGTCCACAACCTGTTGCGCTCCTGGGAGCCGCTCTCCCACTTCAGCGAGGACCAGCTCGGGCAGCTCGTGCGCTGCCTGGCGCGCAACCGCTACCCGGCCGGCGCGTCGGTCCTCCAGGAGGGGGACCCGACGCTCGACGCCTACCTCGTGGCGAGCGGCAACGTGCGCATCCAGCGGCAGACCCGGTACGGCGTCTTCAGCCTGGCGGTCCTCGGGCCGGGCGAGCTCTTCGGCGAGACCAGCTTCGTCGACCACGAGGCGCGCTCGGGCGACGCCCTGACGCTCACCGAGACCGAGCTGCTGACCCTGAACCCGGTCGCCGCCGCGGCCACGCTGGAGCGCGACCAGCTCTTCGCGGTGGCGCTCTACTGGACCTTCTGGAAGAGCCTGTCGCAGAAGCTCCGCCAGACCAACGACCAGCTCACCGCTTTCTTCCCGGAGAGCGGGCGGCCGGCCGCGTCGGGGCCGCTCGAGGTGCTCGACGCGAGCGGGCCGATGGCGGGGTTCCGCGTGGACCTGGCCGCCAAGCGGAAGCTCTTCCAGGAGCAGCGGCTGTCGGCGATGGAGATCAACTTCCTCTCCTCGCTGTCGAAGGAGAAGAAGCTCGCCCCCAATCAGATGCTCTTCCACGAGGGCGAGACGGGCAGCGAGATGTACGTGGTGCTCGATGGCCGGGTGATGATCAGCAAGTACATCCCGGGGGCCGGCGAGGAGGCGCTTGCCTTCCTCGAGCGCGGCGACTGGTTCGGCGAGATGGCGCTGATCGACAACCAGCCGCGCTCGGCCGCCGCCAAGGCGCACGACGGCGGCGCGGTCGTGCTCACGATCCCGCGCGAGGTCGTCGAGGGGCTGCTCGACATCCACCGCATCTCCTCGCTGCGGCTGCTCAAGATCCTCTGCCGCCTGGTGGCGCGGCGCCTCCGGGAGCTCGACGACAAGATCATTGGATGGTTCATTCTGGCGGGCGGGCACGGCAACTGGCCCGCCGAGTTTGGAGCTGGACCGGTCCTGGACTAGAGGCCCCCGAGCGCGGCCAGCGCCTTCCCGACCAGCGCCGAGAGCGGCAGCGCACGGCGCCCCTCCTCGTCGAACCAGCCCGCCTCGCGACCCTCCGCCAACGAGTCCGCGGCGGCGACTTCCGCGCGGTGGACCGCCACCTCGAGGTCGCGGAAGGTGACCGCGTGGCGGACGCGGGCCGCCGGCTCGGCGAGGCGCCAGCGTCCGCCGTAGCGCTGCGCGAAGACCGTCTCGGCCGGCGCGGAGCCGCCGTCGAGCTCCGCCCACGGCAGCTCCCAGAAACCGCCGAGGAGCGTGTCGCCCTCCGGCCGCCGGACGAGCAGCACTCGCCCGCGCCATTCGACGACCGCCACCGCCACGCGCCGCTGCTCGCGCGCCCGGCGCGGGCGCCGCCGCGGGTAGAGCTCGGGGGTGCCTTCGGCCGCTGCCCGGCAACCGGGGAGGAGGGGGCAGGCGGGGCAGCTCGGCCGTCGCGGCGTGCAGACCGTCGCGCCCAGCTCCATCAACGCCTGGTTGCTGTCGCCCGGGCGGGCCGGGTCGAGCAGCTCGGCCGCCGCCGCGCGCAGCCGCCGCCGCGCCGCCGCGCTCTTCGGGTCCTCCGCCAGCGCCAGGAACCGCGCCAGCAGGCGCTCGACGTTGCCGTCGAGGACCGGCACCGGCGCGCCGAAGCAGATGCTGGCGACCGCCGCGGCCGTGTAGTCGCCTACCCCCGCGAGCTCCCGCCACCCCTCCGGCGTCTGCGGGAAGCCGCCGCGCTCGACTACCCGCCGCGCCGCGGCGTGGAGCTGCCGGGCGCGGCGGTAGTAGCCGAGCCCCGACCAGAGCGCGAGCACCTCCGCCTCCGCGGCCGCGGCCAGCGCCTCGACCGT
>DASWHY010000301.1:0-6597 GCA_036397955.1 Thermoanaerobaculia bacterium
GATGCTATGTGAAGTCGGGGGGATAGATCAACCGCCGGCCCCGGCCGGCGCCGGACGGCAGTCGCCGGCGCGGAAGCCCTCGGGCGGAGAGAGCGCCGCCGGCGCCGCCGCCAGCGGCTCGCTGAGCACCTGTCGCCAGCGCACCTGCACCCCCTGCCGGCGGTCGGAGAGGATGGCCCAGTCGCCGCGCCGCACCCAGAGGTAGGCCGGCGTCTCTCCGTCCCACACCGTCCAGCTCGCCACCTGCCCGCCGTCGAGGGTCGCCGTCCAGCGGCGGCCGCCGGCGTCCGCGAAGGCCACCTCGCGACCGCTCTGGCGCGGCGGCGCGGCGGGCTCCCCCGGCACCCGCTCCAGCAGGAGGGCGGGGAGCGACATCAGCGGGAAGGGCGCGAGCGGCACTCCCGAGAGGTCGAAGCGCCCCTCGAAGACGCAGTAGGCGCGGCTGCGGTGGTCGAGGAAGAGGCCGCGCTGCGCCTCGACGTCGAGGGTCCAGAGCGCGCGGCCGACCGGATCGACGGCCCGCACCTGGTAGCGCTCGGGGGAGGCGAGGAGGAGGCTCAGGCGGAAGCTCCCCTCCCCCTGCGTGCCCGAGGTGGTCACCCGGTAGAGGCGCTGCGAGCCGAGCGCCGCGGCGGGGATCTCCCAGGCGGGCGTCTCGGGGTGGTGGAACGGGGCCGGTCCGGCGCCGGCGCAGCCGGCGAGCAACGCCGCGGCGAGGCAGAGGAACGTTCTCAGGGACGGGCGGTCTCGAGCTCGCGCAGCTTGTTGCGCACCGCGTCGGCGTTCTCGTCGTCGAGGGCGAGCGCCCGGCGGTAGAGCTGGAGGGCGTCGTCGGCGCGCCCGAGCGCCCGGTAGGTGTCTGCCAGGTGCTCGTAGATCGTGGCGTCGCCGGGCTCGAGACGCGCCGCCCGCTCGAGGTAGGAGAGCGCTTCCTGGTACTGACCGAGCTGGAAGTGGGCCCAGCCGAGCGAGTCCACGTAGGCGCCGTTGTCCGGCTCGAGGGCGACGGCGCGGCGCACCAGGCCCAGCGCCTCCTCCAGCCGCTCACCCTTTTCCGCCAGCATGTAGCCGAGGTAGTTGAGCGCCGGGTGGAAGCCCGGCTCGATCTCCAGGGCGCGGCGGAAGGCGCTCTCGGCCTCGCCGCGCTCCCCCTCGCGCTCGTGCGCGGCGCCGAGGAGGAAGGCCACCGGGGCGGTGGCCGGCTGGCGCGCCAACAGACGCTCCAGCGGCGCGATCGAGGCCTCGTAGCGCTCCAGGCGGTGGTAGGCCTGGACCGCCGCCAGCACTTCCTCGGGCTTCTCGGAGGCGGCGAGGTCGGCGAGGAGCGCCTCGCCTTCGGCGCCGCGGCCGGTGCGCACCAGGAGCTCCGCGCGCTTGCCGGCGAAATCGCGCTCCGCCGCGCCGGTGCCGCCGTCGCGCTCTTCCAGGAGGGCCAGCGCCTCGGCATGACGCTCGAGCTCGCTCAGGGCGTCGAGGCGCAGGGCGAGGGCCGCCTCCCGCACCTCCGGATCGGCCGCCGCCGCCAGCTCCGCCGCCGCCGCAACGGCGGCGTCCCACTGCTCCCCTTCCGCATGCACGCGCACGATCTCGAGCCCCGCCTCCTCGGCCTCCTTCGCCTTCCCCCCGGCGGCGAGATCGCGCCGCAGCGCGGCGAGGAGCTCCGCGCCCTCGGCGGCGCGCCCTTCGCGCACCAGCAGGCGCGCCTGCATACCGGCGAGCGCCAGGTTCGCGGGGTCCTCGCGGCGCAGGCCCGCCAGCAGCTCCCCCGCCTCGCGGTTCTTCCCCTGGGCGGCGAGGACGAGCGCCTTGAGCAGTGCCGGCTGGCGTTCGCCGGGCTCGCGGGCGAGGACCGCCTCGGCGGCCGCCAGCGCCCCCTCGAGATCGCCGGCGCGGTAGAGGGCCGAGCCGATCTGCCGTTGCAGGCGGGGGTCGTCCCGCTGCGCCGCCGGCGCGCTGCGCAGGGTGTCGAGCGCCGCGGTGTGGTCGCCGCGCTCGCCCTGGAGGTCGGCGAGGGTGATGCGCGCCTCGAGCGCCGCCGGGTCGCGCGCCAGCAGCTCGCCGAGCGCCACCTCGGCCTCCTCGCCCTTCTTCGCCTTGAGCAGCGCCTCGATCAGGAAGCCGGTGGCGGCGCGGTTCTCGGGGGTGAGGACCGCCACGCGGCGGAAGGCCTCGGCGGCGGCTTCCGCCTCGCCGCGGTCGAGCCGCAGGCGGCCGAGCGCGAAGAGCGCCTGGGCGTCCTCGGGATCGAGGCGGGTGAGCGTCTCCAGGACTTCTTGCAGCGCCGCCGGCGCTTCGGGGCTGGTGGCGGCGAGGTCCAGATAGACCTCCGCGGCGCCGCGCAGCACGTCGACCGACTCCGGCGCGAGCTCCCGCGCCCGGCCCGCCGCGCGCGCCGCTTCGGCGAGCCGCTCGGCCGCGCCCGGCCCGCGCACTACCTGCGCCGCGCGCACGATCAGTTGGGCGCGCTCGAGCGGGATGAAGGGGTCGCTCGGGTCGAGCCGCTCGGCCTCGGCGAAGGCGGCGAGGGCGGCGTCGTACTCCCCTTCGCCGGTGAGCGCCTTGGCGAGGGCGAAGTGGTAGGCGGCGGCGTCGGACGCGGCCGGCGGCGCCGCGGGGGGCGTCTGGGCGAGGGCCGGCGCCGGGAGGAGGACCAGGAGGAGCGCGCAAACCGGCTTCACGGCGAGAGGATAGCGCGCGCGCCGGCGCTTGCCAAGGCGACGACGCCGCTCGTATAATTCATTGCCTACGTCTAAGTCGCTGGCCTCCAAAGGCTTAGAGGTACCAATCTGAAACCATCCGCGGCCTCGATGAACAAGCTCGGCCAGCTGCTCGTGACGCGCGGCTGGATCAGCGTGCAGCAGCTCACGCGCGCGCTCAAGAACCAACAGGTCGTGGGCGGCCAGCTCGGTACCTGCCTGCTGGAGATGGAGGCGCTGAGCGAGGACCTGCTGCTGAAGGGGCTGGCCGAGCAGCTCGGCGTGCCGGCCGCCAGCGTCGACGATCTGCGCAGCGTCGCGGAGGACGCGCTCGGCCTGCTGCCGCCGAAGGTGGCGCGGCGCTGCCGCGCCGTCCCCATTCGCCTGGCCGGCGGGCGGCTCGACGTGGCGATGCTCGAGCCCCACAACCTCACCGCCCAGGACGAGCTGGCCTTCGCCACCGGCAAGCGGGTGCGGGTCCACGTGCTCCACGAGGCGCGCATCCACGAGGCGCTCGACCGCTACTACGGCGAGGAGCCGCCGCTGCGGTTCGTCCACCTGCTCGACCGCCTGAACCGCGCGCGCTACCTCTGGGAGCGCGAGCCGGAGCCCGGCCAGCCCGTGGCCGCGGCGCCGGCCCGCACGCTCGACGGCGAGTGGGAGCTGTCCCTGCCGGAGCTGCCGGAGCCCGTCGAACGGCCGCCGGCGCGGGACGCCAGGCCGCGGCCGGCGGTGGTCGCCGCCCCGGCCCCGCCGCCGCCCCCGCCCGAGGCAGCCGAGCCGGCGCCGGCCCGGTCGCGGACGGTGGCGCTGACCGTCTCCGAGCGTGCCGCTCTCGGGGCCGGGCCGGGAAGACCGGTCCCTACCCTCGCTTCGCTGCCCGAGCTGGAAGAGGCGCTGACGGCGGCCTCCGAGCGCGACCAGATCGCGCGCCTCCTCGTCGCCTTCCTGGCGCCGACCTACCGCCGCGTCGCCCTCTTCCAGGTGGCGCGCGAGCGGGTCGCCGGCTGGCTGGCGCAGGGTGAGGGGGTCGATCCCGAGCGCTTCGCGCGCTTCGCCGTCGGCTTCGACCAGCCGTCGGTCTTCCTCAACCTGCGCCAGGGGAGCGGCCTTCACGTCGGCCCGCTCGCCGACATGCCGGCGCACCGCGAGCTGGCCGCCTGCTGGGGCGGCGAGCTGTCGCGGGAGTGCCTGCTCCTGCCGGTTCGCCTGCGCGACCGGCTGGTGACGGTGCTCTACCTCGACGCCGCCGGCGGCCCGCTCGGCCGCATCGACCTCGAGGGGTTGCGGCGGCTGGCGGCGGCGACGGCGCGGGCCCTGGAGCGCTTGATCCTGCAGAAGAAGAAGGGGAGCGCCGGGCGCTGATCGGGAACCCGCCGCCCGGACCGGTGGACGTGATCGTGCCGGTCTACGGGGCGGCCGAGGAGTTCGCCGCCTGCCTGGCGAGCCTCGAGCGCCACACCGACCTCCACCGCCACCGGCTGGTCGTCGTCGACGACGCCGACCCCGGCTTCGATCCGGCGCCGGTCGCGGCGCTGGCGGCGCGGCTCGCGGCCGCCGCCCCGCCGGGGGCGGCCGGCGCCGAGACCGGCGTTCTTCTGCTCCACCACCCGGAGCGGCGGGGCTTCGTGGCCGCCGTCAACCGCGGCATGGCGCTCTCGCGCCGCGACGTGGTGCTCTTGAACAGCGACACGGTGGTGACCCGCGGCTGGCTGGAGAAGCTGCAGGCGGCCGCCCTCTCGGCGCCGGAGATCGCCACCGCCACGCCGTTCTCCAACCACGCGACGATCTGCTCGCTCCCCCGCTTCCTGGAGGCCAACGCCCTCCCCGCCGGCTGGGACCTGGACGCGTTCGCCGCGCTGGTCGAGCGCGTCGCAACGCGCGAGCGCCCGCGCCTCCCCACCGGCGTCGGCGTCTGCCTCTACGTCCGCCGCGCCGCGCTCGACCGCTGCGGCCCCTTCGACGAGCGGGCCTTCGGCCTCGGCTACGGCGAGGAGAGCGACTTCTGCTGCCGCGCCTCGCAGGCCGGCTGGCGGCACGTGCTCGACGACGCGACCTTCGTCTGGCACGCCGGGCAGAGCAGCTTCGGCGCCGCGCGCGGACCGCGCGTGCGCGCCGCCCACCGGCTGATGCGCCGCCGCCACCCCGGCTACTTGCCGGCCGTGGCGCGCTTCATCGCCGAGGACCCGCTGGCGCCGGCGCGCGAGCGGGTGATCGCGGCGCTGCGTCCGCGGAAGGAGCGTGCGCCCCGCGGCCCGCGCCGGGTGGTCCACCTCGTCCACGGCTGGCCGCCCTGGAGCCCGGCCGGCACCGAGACCTACGCCCGCGGCCTCGTCCGGCGCCAGGCCGAGCGCCGGGAGGTGGCGGTCTACGCCCGCTACGCCGATCCGCGGCGCGGCCAAGGGGAGGCGCTGGAGCTGCTGGACGGCGGCGCCCGCGTCCGCCTGGTCGCCAACCCGTTCACGCAGCGCGACCCGCTGTCGCGCAACGCGATCCGCGACCGCGCCTTCGACGCCGACTTCGCGCGCCTGCTCGACGAGGTCCGCCCGGAGCTGCTGCACGTCCACCACTTGGCCGGCCACGCCTTCTCGCTGGCCGGCGAGGCCGCGGCGCGGCGCATCCCCCTCCTCTACCAGGTGCAGGACTGGTGGACGCCCTGCGCCCGCGCCAACCTGCTCGACCGCGCGCGGCGGCCGTGCAGCGGGCCGGGGCTCGGCAAGTGCGCGGCCTGCCTGCCGCTCACCGGCCTCCCCCCCGCGCCGCTCTGGAACCGCGTGCTCCATGCCGAGCGCCGTCGCGCCGCGCGGCGCGCCTTCCGCCGCGCCGACGCCTGGCTCATGGGCTCGCGCGCGATCCACGACAGCTACCTCGCCCTCGGGCTCCTGCGGCCGGAGGACCCTGCGTACGTCGTTCCCTACGGCGTCGAGACGCCGCCGCGCGTGCCGCGCCCGCCGCGCGCCGCGGGAGACCCGCTGCGCTTCGGCGTCATCGGCTCGCTGCTGCCCCACAAGGGGGCGCACGTCGCCGCGGCCGCGTTCGGCGCCGTCGATGCGGCGCACGCCCGCCTCACGATCTGGGGGGACCGCGCGATCGATCCGGCGTACGCGGCGGAGGTGGAGCGGCTGGGCGGAGGGCGTGTCGAGCTGCGCCCGCCCTTCCCCGAGGCGGAGAAGCCGGCGATCTTCGCGGCGCTCGACGTCCTCGTCGTGCCGTCGGCGGGATTGGAGTCCTACGGTCTGGTCGCGCGCGAAGCGTTCTACCATGGCGTGCCCGTGCTGGCGAGCCGCCGCGGCGCGCTCGCCGAGCTGTTTGCCGATGCGCCGGACGAGGAGGGGGCGGGTGAGCTCTTCGACCCCGAGCGTCCCGAGGAGCTGCGCGGTTGGGTCGAGCGGCTGATCGCGGAGCCGGAGCTGCTCGCAGCCTGGCGGGCCCGTCTGCCGGCCGTGAAGGGCATGGACGAGCACGCCGACGAGGTCGAGGAGGTCTACGAACGGGTGGTGGCGGGGCGGCGGAGGCGGGCCGGATAGAGCGATGGTCACGCCGGGTTCGGCGCTGAAGGTGCTCCGGGCCGAGGGCTTCCTCGGGACGCGCGATCGTGCGCTCGACCGGCTGGCCGAGGTGCGCCGGCGGCGCTCCTTCCGCCTCGACCGCGCGGTCTCAGCGGCCTACCGCACCGCCACCCTGGAGCTGATCGCGACGCGGCCGGCGCCGCGGCTGGGAGGGGTGCAGATCCGGCTGCTGCGGCGCCTGGAGGCCGAGGCCCGCCTGCGGCCGACCGCCCTCATCTACCCCGAGCCCGGAGGCTACCGCCTGGAGCTCGCGGCCCCGAGCGGCCGGCGGGCCCTCGCTTTCGCCGCGCGGCCGCTGGCGCCGCCGCCGGCCGTCGCCGACGCCGGCTTCG
>DASWHY010000302.1:0-11062 GCA_036397955.1 Thermoanaerobaculia bacterium
GCGGCACGCCGATCGACGCCAGCCACTCCGCCACCGCCTTGATTCCCGCCTGCCAGCTCCCCTCGCCGCAGCGCTCGGCGGCGAGGAGCTTGAGCAGGCTCTCGGCGTAGAAGTTCTGGCTCCGCTTGTTGGTGACGCGGATCGCCTCGACGAGGTCGCTGCGGTGGACCGCCACCCGCTCCCAGAGCGGCCCCGGCAGGCGCTCCACCGGCACCAGCCGCCCGCGCAGCTCCACCCCCTCGCGCGACAGCGCGTCGCGCAGCCCGGCGCCGAACCAGGCCACCGGGTCCGGCACCGTCACCCAGGTCTCGACCGGCCCGGAGCCGTACCAGATCCGCCCGCCGACCTCGATGACGCCGCCCTGGCGGTCGATGTGCACGAACTGGCCGCGCGCGCTCGGCGTCGTGCGCGCCGTATTCGCGATCGCCAGCAGCGGCGCCGGCGGCACCAGCTCGACGCGCGGCGGCCCGCCCAGCGTCCCCGGCCAGACCCGCACCAGCACGCAGTTGTCG
Organism: Thermoanaerobaculia bacterium; assembly: GCA_036397955.1. Lineage (GTDB taxonomy): Bacteria > Acidobacteriota > Thermoanaerobaculia > Multivoradales > UBA5704 > DASUNQ01. Next base: position 513 of record DASWHY010000302.1, read on the forward strand.
CTGAACGAGAGCCCGTCGACCGGCGCCTCGTACCAGCGGGTGAGCTGGTCGCGCGGCCAATCGGGGTGGACGGCGAGGCCGTCGAAGAGGCCGTGGTCGAGAAGCAGGTCGCCCTCGACCCGCGCCACGCCGCGCTCGCGCAGCGCCGCCGCCCAGCGGCGGAAGACGCCGTAGGGGTCGCCCTCGAAGGTGCGCCCCGAGATCTGCGGGTCGCCGCCGCCGACGACGCCGAGATCGCCGCGCAGCACGCCGTCGGCGACCGTGCCGCGCAGCAGCAGGCGGGTCTCGAAGAGGTAGCCGGGGCCGAGGGCGTCGAGGACGGCGGCGGTGGTCAGGAGCTTGGTGTTGGAGGCCAGGATGCGCGGCTCGTCGGCGGCCCAGGCGTAGACGGTCTCGCCGCTGTCGAGCTCGACGACGTGGACACCGAGGGCCGGCGCCGAGCCGAGGGCGGCGCGCACCTGGCCGTCGAGGGCGGCGGTGAGGCGGGGGGCGAGCGGACCGTCCGCGTCCGGTGCAGGCGCTGCCGCGGCGGCGGCGGCGAGGAGGAGCAGCGGGAGGGCAGCAATCGCAAGGATACCTTCCGGGCTTCCCCCCGCCCAGATCCCTCGCTCCGCTCGGGATGACGGCTTCGCCGTCACTTCGTCAGGTGCTCCTCGAACCAGCGCACCACCGCCACGTTGGCGCGCAGCCGGTTCGGCAGCTTGCGAAAGCCGTGCCCCTCGTCGGGGAAGAGGACGTACTCGACCGGCACCCCCCGCCCCTTCAGGCTCGCGACCACCTGCTCGGCCTCGACGACCGGGACGTTGGTGTCGTTGGCGCCGTGGAGCACGATGGTCGGCGCCTTCACCCGGTCCACCTGGTGGATCGGCGACAGGTCGCGCAGCATGGCGAGCTGGGTCTTGGGATCGCCGTACTCGACGGTCGAGATCGCCGCCATCCACCCCTCGGTGTGGGCGAAGAAGGTCTCGAAGTTGACCACGCCGAAGAGATTGGCGCCGGCGGCGAAGAGGTCGGGGTACACGCTCAAGCCGGCCATCGTCATGTAGCCGCCGTAGGAGCCGCCCATGATGCCGAGCCGCCCGCGCGCCGCGATCCCCTTCCCGACCAGGTAGTCGGCCGCCGCCTGAATGTCCTTGACCGCCCCCACCCGCAGCGCCCCGTTGTCCAGGTTGACGAAGCGCTTGCCGAAGCCGGCCGAGCCGCGCACGTTGGGGGCGAAGACGCCGATGCCGCGCGCCAAGAGAGCCTGGTAGTCGGCGCGGAACGACGGGCGCTCCTGCCCCTCGGGCCCGCCGTGGAAGGAGAGCACATAGGGCGCCGGGCCGGACACGCCCGGCGGGCGGTAGAGCCAGCCCGAGAGCTCGAGCCCGTCCTGCGCCGGGAAGCGCACCAGCTCGGGGCGCACCAGGGCGTCGAGGTCCACCCCGGGGTGCGGGCTGTGAGTGACCTGCGTGAGGCGGCCGCCGGCGCGCTCCAGGACCCAGACGTCGGACGGGCGGTTGGAGCCGGCGAGGTTGAAGACGAGCTTCGTGCCGTCGCGCGAGAAGAGGATGCTGCCCAGGAGGTCGGCGGGGAGCGGCGGCCCGGGCGTCGCCGCGCCGGTCGCCAGGTCGAGGAAGGCGAGCTCGCTCCGGCCGCCGGCGTTCCAGACCAGGACGGCGGTCGAGCCGTCGTCGCTGATCTCGAAGCTCTCGAGCTCGGCGTCGTCGCGCGCCGCCAGCAGCTCGAGGCGCCCGGGCGCGCCGTCGGCGTCGAGGCGCACGCGGGCGAAGGCGATGCGGTCGCGCTCGGCGTTCGAGCCGAGGTAGACCGTCCTGCCGTCCGGCGAGAAGCGGCCGTCGAGGAAGCTGCCCGGCGGCTGGTGCGGCGTGAGCAGGACCTCGAGCTTGGCCTCGGGCTCGACCAGGAAGAGGTTGTCGTCGCTGCGGCTCTCGACCCGCGCCACCAGATAGCGGCGGCCGTCGCGGCTGCGGTCGGTGACGCTGCCGATGCCGGCGTTCTGCGCCACCAGGCGCGGCTCGCCGCGCCGCTCGAGGTCCAGCAGGTAACTGTCCATCGCGTCCGGCGAGCGCCGGTTGGAGGAGAAGGTGAGCGAGCGGCCGTCGCGGCTCCAGGGGCCGAGCCAGTTGTTGGTCTTGCCCCCCTTGGTCAGCAGCCGCGGCTCGCGGCCGTCGGGGCGCACCACGTAGAGCTGCGTGTTGAGCCCGCCGCCCGGGGCCAGGCTGAAGGCCAGCCAGGCGCCGTCGGGCGACCACTGGACCGCCCCCACCGGATCGTCGAAGGCGGTCACCTGCCGCGGCCAGCCGCCGGCCGCCGCCACCACCCAGACCTGCGGCAGCCCCGAGAGGTTGGAGACGAAGGCGATCTCTGTACCGTCCGGCGAGAAGCTGGGGGAGAAGCAGGCGCCGATCTTCGTCATCCGCGCGACCGCGGCTTCGAGGTCGCCGGCGGCGGGTTGGCCATCGACGCGGACTTCCGGCACGAGGAGGAAGAGGACCGACAGGAACGATGCGGATCGGCGGATGGTCATGCGCGGGCTCCCGCGGTGCATTATGAGCGAGAGCGGCGTCCCCGCGACGGTCGCCTTGCCTTCCGCCCATCCCGGAGATACCCTCCGCGCGCGCATGTCGAGCAATCAGTTCCAGTCCCTGGGGCTCGTCCTGGCCCTCGCGCTCGGCTTGGCCGCCGGCGGCTGCCAGGACCTCTCCTACGCCGCCGGGGATCCCGACAAGATCCACGTCGGCATCGTCTTCGACAGCGGCGGCAAGGACGACCGCTCGTTCAATGCCGCCGCCTACCGCGGCGTGACGCGGGCGGCGAAGGACTTCCCGATCGTCCTGCGCGACGCCGAGCCCGGCGACCCGGCCTCGCTCGAGCCCGCCATGCGCGCCTTTGCCGAGGTGGACTACGACCTCGTCATCGGCATCGGCTTCGCCCAGACCCCGATCGTCGAGGCCGTGGCCAAGGACTACCCCGGGATCAACTTCGCCATCGTCGACGGCGTCAGCTCCCTGCCCAACGTGGCCTCCCTCATCTTCAAGGAGCACGAGGGGAGCTACCTGGTGGGGATGATCGCCGCGCGCACCACCAAGACGGGCACCATCGGCTTCGTCGGCGGCATGGACGTGCCGCTGATCCGCAAGTTCGAGGTCGGCTACGAGGAGGGGGCGCGGGCGGTCGATCCCGAGATCCGGGTGATCCAGAACTACGTCGGCGTCACCGAGGCGGCGTGGAACAACCCCGGCAAGGGCAAGGAGCTGGCGCTGGCGCAGATCGGCAAGGGCGCGGACGTCCTCTTCGCCGCCGCCGGCAACTCGGGGCTGGGCGTCTTCGACGCCGTCGAGCAGCGCGACAAGCTGGTCATCGGCGTGGACTCCAACCAGAACTGGGTCAAGCCCGGCCACGTGCTCACCAGCATGGTCAAGCGGGTGGACAACGCCGTCCACCAGATCATCGCCGACCTGGTGCACGGCCGCTTCGAGGGCGGCATCCACGTCTACGGCCTGCCGGACGGCGGCATCGGCTACGCCATGGACCGCTACAACGAGAAGCTCATCCCGCCCGACGTGCTGCGCGAGGTCGAGGCCGCGAAGGCCAAGATCATCCGCGGCGAGATCAAGGTCACGGACGCGATGGCGCGCTAGCGGCGGGGGCCGGCGATGCTCGAGCTGCGCGACATCACCAAGCGCTTCGGCGACGTGCTGGCGAACGACCGCGTGAGCCTGGCGGTGGCGCCGGGCACCATTCACGCCATCGTCGGTGAGAACGGCGCCGGCAAGTCCACCGCCATGCGCATCGCCTACGGCTTCTACTCGGCCGACTCCGGCGACATCGTGGTGGACGGCGCGGTGCGCCGCTTCGACAGCCCGCACGACGCCATCGCCCTGGGGATCGGCATGGTCCACCAGCACTTCATGTTGGTCGAGCCGATGACCGTGGCCGAGAACATCGTGCTGGGGATCGAGCCCGGCTCGCCGCTGGCGTTGGACTTGAAGAGCGCCGAGGCGCGCGTCCGCGCGCTCTCCGCGGAGCTGGGGCTGGCCGTCGATCCGGCGGCGCGCGCCGAGGACCTGTCGGTGGGGCTGCGGCAGCGGGTCGAGCTGCTCAAGGCCCTCTACCGCGAGGCGCGGCTGCTGATCCTCGACGAGCCGACCGCCGTCCTCTCCCCGCAGGCGGTGGCGGAGATGTTCGCCATCCTGCGGCGGATGCGCACGCAGGGCAAGACCATCGTCATCGTCACCCACAAGCTGTCGGAGGTGCTGGAGATCTCCAACGAGGTGACGGTGATGCGCGACGGCCGGGTGGTGGGCCACCGCAAGACCGCCGAGACCAGCGCCGCTGAGCTGGCCCGCCTCATGGTGGGGCGCGACGTGCTGCTGCGAGTGGTCAAGCCCGAAGCCACGCCGCGGGGGCCGGTGCTCGCGGTGCGCGGCCTCTCCTTGACGGCGCCGGACGGCGAGAAGCGGCTCGACGACGTCTCCTTCGAGGTCCGCGCCGGGGAGATCGTCGGCATCGCCGGCATCGAGGGCAACGGCCAGACCGAGCTGATCGAGGCCCTGGCGGGCCTGGTGGAGGGCGGCGCCGTCTCCGGCGCGGTCGAGCTCGAGGGCGAGGACGTCGCCACGCTTTCCGCCCGTGAGCGCCGGGTGCGCGGGATCGCCCACGTGCCGGAGGACCGGCACCGGCGCGGCCTGCTGCTCGACTTCGACCTGCGGGAGAACGCCATCCTCGGCGCCCACGACCGGCGGCCGGTGGCGGTGGGCCCGGGCCGCTCCTGGCTGAACCTGGAAGCCATCCGGCGCAAGACGGAGACGATCCTCAAGGCCTTCGACGTCCGGCCGGCGGACCCGCACCTGCCGGCACGGTCCCTCTCCGGCGGCAACCAGCAGAAGCTGATCCTCGGCCGCGAGCTGGACCAGAAGCCACGGCTGCTGCTGGTCGCCCAGCCGACCCGCGGCGTGGACATCGGCGGCATCGAGTTCATCCACCGCCGGCTGGTCGAGATGCGCGACGCCGGCTGCGCCCTGCTCCTGGTCTCCTCGGAGCTCGAGGAGGTCACGGCCCTCGCCGACCGGCTGCTGGTGATGCGCCAGGGGCGGATCGTCGGCGAGGTCGATCCGGAGCGCACCTCGATGGAGGCGATCGGTCTGCTGATGACCGGTGGCAGCGCCGCGGCCTAGAGGCCCCCCTCGGTGAAGAAAGGCCTCGGTCAGCTCCTCTTCCCCCTGGCCGCCGTGGCGGCGGCCTTCGCCGCCGGCGCCGTCCTGGTCCTGGCGGTGGGCGACAGCCCGCTCTCCACCTACACGCTGCTCATCGGCAGCGCCCTCACCTGGCCGGACGGCATCGGCTACACCCTGTTCTACGCCACGCCGCTCATCTTCACCGGCCTCGCGGTGGCGGTGGCCTTCCGTTGCGGCCTGCTCAACATCGGGGCCGAGGGCCAGCTCTACGCCGCGGCCTTCGTCACGGCCTGGGTGGGCATCACCTTCGCCGGCCTGACGGCCTGGCTGCTGGTGCCGCTCTGCTTCCTGGCCGCGCTCTTGGCCGGCGGCTTCTGGGGCGCGGTGCCCGGCGTGCTCAAGGCCCGCTTCGGCGCCCACGAGGTCATCACCACGATCATGATGAACTTCATCGCCGTCGCCCTGGCGAGCTACTTCACGCAGTACCACTACAAGGCGCCGGGCGATCCGATCCTGGAGACGGTGCCGATCGGCGACAGCGCGCAGATCGCGCGCCTCGGCCGGTTCGTCCCCGGCTTCCCGGAGCGCATCCCGCTCAACCTGGCGTTCCCGCTGGCCCTCGTCGCCTGCGTCCTGGTCTACCTCCTCCTCTGGCGCACGCGCTGGGGCTACGAGATCCGCGCCACCGGCGCCAACCCCGCGGCGTCGCAGTACGGCGGCATCGCCACCGGCCGGCAGATCGTGCTCGCCATGTCGATCTCGGGGGCGCTCGCCGGCATGGTCGCCGTCAACGAGGTGATGGGCTACCGCTACCGCTACTACGACGGCTTCTCCGCCGGCTACGGCTTCACCGGCATCGCCGTGGCCCTGCTGGGACGCAACCACCCCGCCGGGGTCGTCCTCGCCTCGCTGCTCTTCGGCGCCCTCCTGCGGGGCGGCCTCTTCGTCGACATCTTCACCGAGCACGTCTCCAAGGACCTGGTGACGGTGCTCCAGGGCATCATCATCCTGTTCGTGGCGGCGGAGGCGCTGTTCCGCGGGCGTCCGGGGAGGAGGATCAAGGGCGTATGAGCGGCATCATCCTCATCCTGCTGCTGTCCGCCATCCGCCTCTCGACGCCGCTGCTGCTGGCGGCGCTGGGCGGTCTCTACTCGGAGCGCTCGGGCGTCATCAACATCGCCCTCGAAGGACTGCTGCTGGCGGGTGCCTTCACCGCCGCCACGGTCACTTGGTTCACGGGCAATCCGTGGGTGGGTCTCTTGGCGGCCGTCGCGGCGGGCGTCTTCGTGGCGCTGATCCACGGCGTGGCCTGCATCCACTTCAAGGCGGACCAGGTGGTGAGCGGCACGGCGATCAACATCCTCTTCCTCGGCATGCCGGCGCTGCTCTCGGGCGCCTTCTTCCAGTCGACCGGCGCCACGCCGCAGCTCGCCCAGAACCAGCTCATCCCGCTGGCGCCCATCGTCGCCGCCTTCGCGCTGGTGCCGGTCACCGCGTACGTGCTCAACCGAACCCCGTTCGGGCTGCGCCTGCGCGCCGTCGGCGAGAACCCGGAGGCCGCGGACACGGCCGGGCTCAACGTGGCGCGGGTGCGCCTGGCGGCGGTGATGATCTCCGGCGCCCTGGCGGCGATCGGCGGCGCGTACCTGTCGATCGGCCAGTCGTCGCTCTTCGCCCGCAACATGTCGGCCGGCCGGGGGTTCATCGCGCTGGCGGCGCTGATCTTCGGCAAGTGGCGGCCGGTGCAGACGATGCTCGCCTGCCTGCTGTTCGGCTTCGCGGAGGCGGTGTCGATCCAGATGCAGGGGGTCTCGCAGGTCCCCGTCCAGTTCATCCAGATCGTGCCCTACGCGCTGACGATCGTCGTCCTCGCCGGCTTCATCGGCCAGTCGCGGGCGCCGCGGGCCCTGGGGATCCCGTACCAGAAGAAACGGTAGGCCGCGGCGGCGCTGGGCGCCGTCCGCAGGCGGCGCGCAAGGGACCTCACAGAGCGAGAGTGTGGCGGAGCGCTGCATCGACGGCGCTCATCGGCTGGTGGCCTATCTTTCGGTCCAGCTCGGAGGCGCCGACTGTCGCTAGGTTGTCCGTCATCACGGAAGTCTGGCGTCGTCATAGCGGTCGTACGCCGCCATCTCGGGGCTCTCCCAATCCTCGGCGAAGCGGGCAAGGCGCCGCCGTAGATCAGCCGCCCGGCTTTCGCCGATTCCCCGAGCGGCGAGAGGGATGCCGTCGCCCTGGAGGCCGCGCGGCTGAGGCCCGACAGCGGGACGGCCAAGGGGCTCAGTCGAGAGCAGAGCCCTCGCTGCACCGCTTATACTCCAGGAATGCAAGGCTTCAACGACGCCCTCGGGCTCGCGCCCGGCGAGGACGGCACGGTGCTGCTCGACGCCGGCGCCGCGCACGAGGTCGCGCCCGACACCGTGCACTTCGCCGTCCTCGCCACCCTCGCCGAGGTCGCCGCCGCGCGCGCCGTGGGCGCCCCCGTCGTCCCCGCCGCGGTCAACGTGCAGCTCCTCTCTCGCGCCCGCGCCGGCCGTCTCGTCGGCCGCGGCCGGCTCCTCCGCCGCGGCCGCCGCCTCGCCTTCGCCGAAGGCGAGGTCACGCAGGACGGCGAGCTGGTGGCGAAGGCCACCATCACCTTCGCACTGTTGGAAGGCTAAAAGTCGAAGTAGCCGTCTCGGACGCGCACCGACATGCCCGACCGCCGCACCCGGACCGCCACCTTGTGCCAGCGGCCGTCGTTCTTGGCGTCGGAGGCGTAGTAGCCGAGGACGTACTGCTCGCGCAGCTCGGCGAGAATGGCGCTGAAGGCGCCCGGCAGCTCCTCGATGGTGTCGATCGTCACGATCCGCCCGCCGCTCTCGCGCACCGTCCGCTCGAGCAGGTCGAACTCGGCCGCGTTGCCTTCGGCGTTGCGCCAGGCCGAGGAGAAGGACCGCCGCTTGGCCTTGGCGCCGAACTGGATCCAGTAGACCAGGGTCTGGCTGGTCCCCGCCTTCCACAGCGCGTCCTGCATCGACAGGGCGCTGTGCACCTCGAAGCCGTCGGAGAGGAGCACCACGACCCGCCGCCCCTGCTGCGACTCGAGCAGCTTCAAGGCCATGTACATGTGGTCGGCCACCGCCGAGCCGCCGCCGGCCGAGACCTGCGCCAGCGCCTGCCGCAGCACCTGCGGGTCCTGGGTGAAGGGGGTGGTGGCGAGCAGGCGGTCGGAGAAGAGGGCGAGCATCGCCTCGTCGAGCGGCTTCATGCCGGCGACGAAGGCGGCCGCGCCGTCCACCGCGGCGCGCAGCCGCTCCCCCTGCATGCTCTCGCTGCTGTCGACCAGCAGGACGGCGGTGAACGGCAGCTCGCCGCGCCCGAAGGTGATGAGCTGCTGCTCCTTGCCGTTGTCCTGGATGGCGAAGTCGTTCCCCTCGAGGTCGAGCGCCCGCTCGCCGCCGCGCTGGACGGTGACGAAGAGCTGCTGCAGCTCGAGGGTCATCTCGTCGTCGATCTGCACCGCCACCGTGCGCACCACGTCGCTGCCGGTGGCGCCGGAGGCGCCGACGGCGACCACCTTGAACTCGCGCTCGGCGTTGTCGTTCCCGGCCTCGACGACCATGCGGTAGGGGGGCGCGTTGAAGGTCGCCACCCGCTTGCCGTTCAAGAAGAACTCGACCTGCCGCACCACCTCGTTGGCCTGGACGGTGGCCTCGAACGCGGTGGGGCCGAAGACCGGCTGCTCCGCGGTCGGCGTGACGATGCGCGGCTGCACGGCCGCCTGGAGGGGCGCGCCGGCGGCGGCGAGGATAGGGGCGAGTGCGAGGAGCAGGACGAGGGTGCTGCGGTGCTTCACGATCCGGTGTCTCCCACCGCCGCCGGCGCCGCCGGCTGGCCGAGCGCCTGCGCCAGCAACGGCAGGCCGGAGCGCGCGCTCTCGGCGAGCTGCCGGCGCACCGTCTCCCAGAACTGCGCCGGGTCCTGGTTGTAGCGCAGCCGCGCGTCGCCGCGCTCGGCCGCCGGCAGGGCGAGGAAGCGGCCCATCACCTCGCGCCCCTCGATCGCCTTGCCCTGGCGGTCGAGCATCGCGGCGAGCTGCAGGTAGATCGCCCCCTCGTTCGGGAAGCGCTCGAGCCCGGCGCGCAGCACCGACTCGGCGGCGGCCAGATCCCGCGTCTCCACGTGGACCCGCGCCAGCTCCTCGACGGCGAGCGCGCCGATCCAGCCCGGCATCCCGGTGAGCGGCCGCAGCGCCCGCACCGCGTTGTCGCTCTGCCCGGTGCGGTGGAGGTTGATGCCGAGGCGGAGGAGCGCCTGCGGCTGCATCGGATCGACGCCGAGGGCGCTGCGCAGGCTGCCGACCGCGGTGTCGTACTGGCCGCTCTTCTCGTAGATGACGGCCAGTCCCATGTACGCCGGGACGCTGCGCGGGTCGTAGCTCGTGGCGAGGGTGAACATCTGCCCGGCCAGGAGCTGCTGCGAGGCGTCGAGGAGGTAGCCGCCCAGGCTGTTGAGCAGCAGGGCGGCGGTCGCCCGCGCCCGGTCGTTGCCGGCGTGCCGCTCGTAGAGCACCGCCAGGTCGCGCGCCATGCCGCGGGCGTGGGCGGTGAGCAGCATGTGGCGCCGCTCCCCCTGGTCGAGGTGGCGGCGGTAGACCTCGTGGTGGAGGACGGCCATCGGCACCAGCACCTCGAGGCTCGAGGCGGCCAGCTCCTGGATGACCTTCTCCTGCGCCTTGAGGAGGACCCTGCGCGCCTCGATGTCCCCCTCGCGCACGACCGCCGCCTCCACCGCCATGAGCCGCTGGGCGGCCGCCTCGTCCTGGCCGCCGGCCCACAGCGCCAGGGCGCTGCGGTAGAGGTCCTGGATCCGCTCCTCGTTGAGCCGCTCCCCGGGGCGCAGCCCGAGCTCCGCGGCGCTCAGCTTGTCGGCGCGCGGGATGGAGTCCGCCGCCGCCGCCGGCACGGCAACGCCCGACGCGAGGACGAGGAGCGGCAGACCCCACGCCAATTTGTGGACGACCCCTGTCACGGTCGGGCTAACTTAGCGCACCGCGCGCGCACGGGCAAGGCTTCGCTTGCGCAATTACTTGGCACCGGATGCGCGCTACCCGCCCCCACCCTTCCCCTTGCCGCGCGGCCGGGGCTTCACCCGCGGCGCCGGCGGCGTCGGCTCGCTCCCCTTGCCGGGTGCCAACTTCGGCACGTTGAGCGACCAGAAGAGCATGTCGAGCGCCAGCGGCGAGAGCTGCGCGGACGCCGCGGTCGAGGGCACGAACCCGGCGCTCGCCTCCGGCCCGAACATGAACGGGAAGAGATCGACCGGCGGGATCTCGCCGCCGAACTGCGTGTTGATCGCGTCGATGAAGAGGTTGGCGATGAAGGCGTA
>DASWHY010000303.1:0-2576 GCA_036397955.1 Thermoanaerobaculia bacterium
CACCACCGAGGTGCGCCGGGATTCGGCGAGCTCCTGGATGGCGTGGCCGACGTCTCCCAGGGTCGCGCCCGGGCGCACGGCGGCGATGCCGCGCATCAGGCACTCGTAGGTGGTCTCCACCAGCCGCTGGGCCTTGAGGCTCACCTTGCCGACGTGGAACATGCGGGACGAATCCCCGTGCCAGCCGTCGAGGATGGGGGTGACGTCGATGTTGAGGATGTCGCCCTCGCGCAGCCGCTTGGCGTCGTCGGGGATGCCGTGGCAGACCACGTGGTTGACCGAGGTGCAGATCGACTTGGGGAAGCCCCGGTAGCCGAGCGGCGCCGAGACGCCACCGCGCGCCGCGACGAAACCGTGGCACAGGCGGTCGAGCTCGCCGGTGGCGACGCCGGGCGCGACATGGGGCGTGATGTAATCCAGGGTCTCGGCGGCGAGGCGCCCGGCCCGGCGCATGCCCTCGAAGGCGGCTTCGTCGTGGATGGTGACGCGGGGGTCCTCGGCCGGGCCCGCCTCGTCCTCGCGCGCCGCCCGCGCCGGTGTGAAATCCATGTTGTTCATCGCCCGAACCCGTGCCGGCCCGCGCCGCGCAATTCCAATCCGCCCCCCTCAACTGGCGAGGGGGAGGGGCGCCGCCAGGCGGATGCCCTGCCGGCGGATGCGGCAAGCATAGCACAGGAGCTCGACCCCGGCTGCCCGGGCGTCGGCGAGCGCGGCGGCGTAGGCCGGGTCGATGTCGGCGGCGACGGCGAAGGCGGCGCAGTCGGCGCGCTGGACCACGTAGAGCATGACCGCGCGGCCGCCGTCCCGGGCCACGGCCGAGAGCTCGCGGAGGTGCCGGGTGCCCCGCGCGGTGACCGAATCGGGGAACTCGGCCAGGGGCCCGCGCCGCTTCAGGTGCACGTTCTTGACCTCGAGGTAGCAGGGCGGCCGGGCGCCGTCCTCGAGCACGAAATCGACCCGGGAGTTGGTGCCGTAGCGCACCTCGCGGCGGTGGCGCCCATAGCCCGCGAGCTCGGGGATCGCGCCTTCCTCCAGGGCTTCCGCCACCAGCCGGTTGGGGAGCCCCGTGTTGACGCCCACGAGCCCGCGCCCCGCGCGCACCAGCTCCCAGCTCCACGGCAGCTTGCGGTGGGGATCGTCGGCGCGCCTGAGCCACGCCTCCATGCCCGGCTCGGCGAGGCCGGTCATGGCCCCGGGATTGGCGACATGGGCGGTGACGGTCGTGCCGCCGTCGTCGAGGGCGATGTCGGCGAGGAAGCGCTTGTAGCGCTTGATCAGGCGGCCTTGGACCAGCGGCGGGTCGAAGCGCATGGCGGGCGGACCCTACGGCGCGGGGGCGGGGGAGGCAAGGGTGGCGGACCGATGGCCCGGGCGGTGGTATAAGGGGCTACTGCGGGGGGCATTTCCCGGTTCCATCATGGTATCATATATAGTACTATGAACCGCAATCGGCTGCGCCGGCTCTGGGCCGAGCTCGAGCGCCTGCGGCGCTCCCCCCAGAAGGCGGCCGCGCTCGAGGGCCTGGCCCGGCGGCTGGGCAGGCGGCGCGCACGGGGCGGCAGGCACCCGATCTGGGTCAGCGAGGAATTCGACGCGTTGCGCCCGCTCTCGATCCCGCGCCACGCCAACCGCGACCTGCCGCCCGGGACCCGGAGGAGCATCCTCAACCAGCTGGAGGACGACCTCCTGGCCTGGGAGGAAAGACTGTTGGAGGAAAACGATGGTTGAAAAGCTCAGGCGTAGGATCGGCCGGCGTGCCGCTCCCGCCGACACCCTGAAGAGGCCCTACGGCCGCGTGGTGGTGCCGGAGGAGGACGGCACGTTCCGCGCCGAGATGCTGGAGTTCCCCGGCTGCATCGCGACCGGCGGGACCGCGGCCGAGGCGCTGGCCGAGCTGGAGGAGGTCGCGCTCGCCTGGATTGAGAGCGCGCTGGCCAAGGGCCAGGCCATTCCCGGGCCGATGGAGGAGCAGGAGTTCAGCGGCAAGCTGGTCCTCAGGCTGCCCCGGAGCCTGCACCGGAAGGCCGCCCTCGCCGCCGAACGGGACGGGGTGAGCCTCAACCAGTTCATCCTCGCCGGCCTCGCCGAGCGCGTCGGCGAGCGCGCCGCGGCGCCCCGCGCGGGGGAGTGGAGGAAGCGCGCCGCCGCCGGGTAGGGACCTTCCGTTCCCGCACCCCGCCCTTGACGCGGGCGCGCCCGTGCTTCTTTCTGTCGGCGGTGCCGCCGTCTCCCGGTCGGCACTTCAACCGTTCCCGAGGGTGGGCAGGATTCCCGTGTTCGGACGCCCTCGGGGGCGACCGCGTCGCGGCCGGCGAGGCCACGGAACAGAAGAGAAGGCGATGGCATCGTCCCCGATGGCCGCGACCACGCCCAGATCCGTCCCCCCGCGCACGCGGCTCGCCATCTACGGCTCGAGCCTGTTCGCCGACGGCGCCACCAACGTCGTCATCCCGCTGTGGGTGCTCCATCTCGAGCCGACGCCGTTCGCCTTCGGCATCGTGATCGGCGCCCGCGCGCTGCTGCCGTTCCTGCTCTCCATCCATGGCGGCGTGCTCATGGACCGGCTGGGCGCGCGC
>DASWHY010000304.1:0-4875 GCA_036397955.1 Thermoanaerobaculia bacterium
AGACCGCCTTCGCCTTCGCCAAGGCGATCGGCAAGGAGCCGGTGGCGGCGCGCGACAACTCCGGCTTCATCGTCAACCGCCTCCTCGTCCCCTACATCCTCGACGCCATCCGCGCCTACGAGGAGGGGGTGGGGTCGCTGGAGGACATCGACAAAGCGATGCAGCTCGGCTGCGGCTACCCGATGGGCCCCTTCGCCCTGCTCGACTTCGTCGGCCTCGACACGACGTACTACATCGCCAACATCATGTTCGAGGAGTACCGCGAGAAGCGCTTCGCCCCGCCGCCGCTGCTCAAGCAGATGGTCCTCGCCGGCCGCCTGGGCCGGAAGAGCGGGCGGGGGTTCTACGACTACGCGAAGAAGTAGCGCCCGGCCCACGTGCCGGGCGTTCTCCCGCGTCTATACTCGATGCCCGAGGCGAAGCCCATGAATCTGCAAGAGCTCCTGGCCGATATCCACGCCCTAGAAGAGGAGCTGCTGGAGTTTGAGCGCAGGTACGGCCTACGCTCCGAGACCTTCTATGCGGCCTACGCCGCCGGTGAGGAGCCGGAGGACGAGCCTGGGTGCTCGACTTCGCCGAGTGGGCGGCCGTCTACCGTACCTGGCTGGAGAGGCAAGCCCAGTACCGCAACGAGATCCAAGCTCTCCAAGGAGGCCGCTCGAGCCTCGCAGGCCTGGTCCGTGTCGTCGCGTGACCGACGCGCTGCGCACGGTCGAGGATTACGAGCTCTTTCTCTACACCCTGACCGAGCGATTCTCCAGCCTACGGCGCTCCACGGTCACGCTGGTCCGGCGTGGCAGCTCGCTCGCGCGCGTGGAAGGTGAGCTGCATTTCGATCGCGGCATTCGGCTCGTCGTCCGCGAAAGGCTGGTCTTCGATCGCCTTCCGGTAGTCATCGCCGCCTACGCCTACGAGGCTTGGCAAGGCGACGAGAAGCTCTATTGGTACGACCCGCAGCCGCATCCGAACGAACCGGCCTTGCAGAGCACGTTCCCCCACCACAAGCACGTCCCTCCCGAGATGAAACACAACCGCATCCCGGCGCCCGGAATGAGCTTCACCGGGCCCAACATTCCCCTGCTGATCGAGGAGATCGAAGGCCTGCTCAACGACAGATGATCGCCGAGAGAGTGAGACTGGTGTTACGGCAGCATACCAGAGAGCATCCGCGTTGACCCCCGGATCGGGCTGGCTGGCGGGGGCCTTGCAGCGATCCTGCTAGACTGAATCTTCCCGGCGCCACGCCGCGGAGGCCTACCGACCCACGATGAGCCAAGTCACCGTCGCCGAGGAGGGGTTGGACTCCCTCTTCGGCACGCACGACGACAACCTGCGGCGGATCGAGCGGACCTTCGGCGTCGAGGTCGCGGCGCGGGGAAACGAGCTCCAGCTCTCCGGCGAGCCGGAGGCGGTGGCGACGGTCGAGCGCCTCCTCCAGCAGCTCTCCGGCCTGATCGAGCGCGGCTACCGCTTCAAGCCCGGCGAGGTGCAGACGGCGATCCGGGTCGCCGCGGAGTCGCCGCAGAGTTCGCTCGCCGAGTTCTTCCAGCCGGAGGGGATGCTGGCCTCGGTCCGCCGCCTGGTCTCGCCGCGCAACCTGAAGCAGCAGCTCTACCTGCAGTCGATGATCGACCACGACATCGTCATCTCGATCGGCCCGGCGGGGACCGGCAAGACCTTCCTCGCGGTGGCGATGGCGGCGGCGGCGCTGCTCGAGAAGCGGGTGCGGCGGATCATCCTAGCGCGGCCGGCGGTCGAGGCGGGCGAGAAGCTCGGCTTCCTCCCCGGCGACCTGGAGGAGAAGGTCAACCCCTACCTCCGCCCGCTCCACGACGCCCTGCACGACATCATCGGCTACGAGAAGGTGGGCAAGATGCTCGAGCGCGGCATCATCGAGATCGCCCCCATCGCCTTCATGCGCGGGCGGACGCTCAACGACAGCTTCGTCATCCTCGACGAGGCCCAGAACACCACCAGCGAGCAGATGAAGATGTTCCTGACCCGCATCGGCTTCAACTCCAAGGCGGTGGTCAACGGCGACATCACCCAGGTCGACCTGCCGCAGGGCCGGATGTCCGGGCTGCGCGAGGCGCGGGACGTGCTCTCGGGGGTCGAGGGGATCAAGTTCTTCTATTTCGACCAGCGCGACGTAGTGCGCCACGCGCTGGTGCAGAAGATCGTCAGCGCCTACGACCTGTTCGAGCAGCGCAAAGAGGAGCGCGAGGGCGAGCGGGTGCCCGAGCGCGCCGCCCGGCCGGTCGCCTGAGCGGCGCCGGCCATCCCATGCCGAAGCCGAAGCCGCGCCCCGCCCCCTTCGACCCCGACGCCAGCGGCGCCCGCCTGCTGGCGCGCCCGCCGCTCGCCCGCCGCGCCGCCGACCTCGCGGGCGGGCTCTGGCAGCGGGCGCTGGAGAGGCCGGCGCTGTGGACGGTGCTCTTCCTCCTCGCCGGCGGCTGGGCCCTGCTGCCGGCGGGGTTCCTGACCGCGCCCAAGGTGGCGGCGGGGGCGATCGCGCCGCGCGACTACGTCGCCAGCCGCGACCTCCTCCTGCCCGACGAGGCGACGACGCGCGAGAAGCAGGCGCGGGCGCGGCAGGAGGTGCTGCCGGTCTACGACCTCGACCTGGCGGTGGCGCGCGAGCGCGGCGTCCAGCTCGAGCGGCTCTTCACCCGCGGCCGGGGCCTGCTGGCGCGGGCCGGGGAGGAGGCGGCGGGGCGCGCCTCGGCGCTGGCCGAGCTGCAGCGCGAGCTGCGCGAGGGCACGCCGCCCGCCGTCGCCGGGCTGGAGGTCGGCGACGAGCCGCTCGCCCTCCTCGCCGCCAAGGGCTTCCGGCGGCCGCTGGAGGAGCGCCTCACCGGCCTCTTCACCAAGGCGCTGCGGCGCGGCATCGCGGCCAACAAGGGGCTGCTCCTCGAGCACCGCCTGCGCGGCGTGACGCTGCGCAACCCCGAGACCGGCGCGGGGCAGAAGCACTTCGACCTCTTCGACCACTTGGGCTACCCCGACGAGACCCGCGCCTTCCTCGAGGAGGAAGTGCGCGACTGGCCGGACGTGACGCGGCGCGAGCGGGGGATCGTGGTCGATCTCGCGCTCGCCAACTTGAAGCCCAACCTCGACCTCAACCGCAGCGAGTCCCTGGCGCGGCAGGAGGCGGCGGTGGCGGCGGTGGCGCCGGTCTTCACCCAGGTGCGGAAGGGGCAGGTCATCGCCCGCACCGGCGACCAGGTGGCCCCGGCCCAGGCGCGGGCGATCGCCCAGCTCGTCGGCGACCGGCGGGCGCGCCAGTTCCTCCCCACCCTCTTCGGCACCCTCCTCCTCCTCGCCCTGGCCGCCGGCGCGCTCTGGCTCGGCTTGCGCCACGAGCGGCTGCCGCACCACGGCCGGGGGCGGCTCTTCGGCGAGGCGCTCCTGCTCCTCCTCGTCGCCCTCCTCGGCACCAAGCTCCACCTGGTGCTGGCGGGGGCGCTGGCGCGCTCCTTCGACGCTCCGCCGCTCGACTCGCTGCGCAGCTACACCTACGCCGTCCCCTTCGCCGCCACGGCGCTGCTGGCCGCCCTCCTCTTCGGCCGCCAGGCGGCGCTGGTCATCGGCCTGGTCTACGCCGCCCTCGCCGGGCGCCTGGCCGAGGCCGAGCCCTGGCTCGTCCTCTACGCCCTCGGCGGCTCGCTCGCCGCGGTCTACGCCGTCGAGCGCCACCAGTTCAAGCACCGCGCGGCGCTGCTGCGGGTGGGACTCTGGGTGGGCCTGGCCAACGTGGCGATGGTGCTGATCCTCTACGGCTTCTCGGGCGGCGCCGAGCGCGGCCTCCTGCACGCCGTCTTCGACCTGCTGATGGGCTTCGGCGGCGGGATCCTGGTGGCGGCGGTCGCGAGCTTCGCGCTGCCGGCGCTCGAAGGGGCGCTCGGCATCACCACCGACATCAAGCTCGTCGAGCTGTCGAACACCAACCTGCCGCTCCTCCGCCGGCTGGCCTTCGAGGCGCCGGGCACGTTCCAGCACTCGCTGATGGTGGCGAACCTCGCCAAGGAGGGGTGCGAGGCGATCGGCGCCGACGCCGTCTTGGCCTACGCCGGTGCGCTCTACCACGACGCCGGCAAGGTCTTCCGTCCCGAGTACTTCATCGAGAACCAGCGCCCGGGCCAGAACCGGCACGACAAGCTGGCGCCGTCGATGAGCGCCTTCATCCTCGTCTCCCACGTCAAGGACGGCGTCGGGCTGGCGCGCCAGCACAAGCTGCCGCAGCTCCTCGTCGACGCCATCGAGCAGCACCACGGCACCCGCCTCATCAAGTACTTCTACAACCGGGCGCAGGAGCTCGCCGGCCCCGGCAGCGGCGAGGTGACCGAAGAGGCCTACCGCTACCCCGGCCCGCGGCCGCAGGGGCGGGAGCTGGGGGTGCTGATGCTGGCCGACGCCGTCGAGGCGGCGAGCCGCACCCTCGCCGAGCCCACCACGGCCAAGATCCGCGCCCTGATCCGCACCCTCTTCGACGACTGCTTCGACGACCGCCAGCTCGACGAGACCGCGCTCACCCTGGCCGACCTGACGCGGGTCGCCGAGGCCTTCGAGCGGGTGCTCTCCACCATCCTCCACCAGCGCATCGACTACCCCGGCTTCGACTTCAACGCGCGGGTGCCCAGGCGGCCGGTCCCGGCCGCGCGCGCCTCTTGAGCGGCGCGCGCGCGGCGACCGCGCCGGCCCGCCGCGAGGTGGCCTGCCAGAACCCCAACCGCTACCCCGAGGCCGCGGCCCGGCGCCTGCGGCCCTGGCTGGAGCGGCTGGTCGGGGCGCTGGCGCCGGCGGCCGGGAGCTTCGCCGTGCGCTTCGCCGGCGACGCGCTGCTGCGCCGGGTCAACCGCGACTACCGCGGCAAGG
>DASWHY010000305.1:0-3119 GCA_036397955.1 Thermoanaerobaculia bacterium
GGGCGCGCGGCTGATCGTCGAGATCGGCGCCGGGCAGCGCGACGCGGTCGTGCGCCACGGCGCGGCAGCCGGCTTGCCGCTGGTCGCCGAGCGCGCCGACTACGCCGGCATCCCGCGGGTGCTGGTGTTCGAGAAGGCCTAACCCTTATGGATCGATTCGTCATCAACGGCCCGACCCCTCTTTCCGGAAAAGTGCGCGCCAGCGGCGCCAAGAACGCCGCCCTGCCGGCGCTCGCCGCCTCGCTCCTGACCGACGAGCCGCTCGAGCTCCACCGCGTGCCGCGGGTGCGCGACATCCGCACCATGCGCCGCCTGCTCGAGCACCTCGGGGTGGCGAGCATCGACGACCGCGAGGCGATCGTGCTTCGCCGCGAGAGCCGCTACACGAGCCTCGCCGACGCCCCCTACGAGCTGGTCAAGACGATGCGCGCCAGCGTCCTGGTGCTCGGGCCGCAGCTCGCCCGGCGCGGCCACGCGCGGGTGTCGCTCCCCGGCGGCTGCGCCATCGGCGTCCGTCCGATCGACCAGCACTTGAAGGGCTTGGCCGCGCTCGGCGCCGAGGTCCACCTGACCCACGGCTACGTCGAGGCCAGCGCCGAGCGGCTGCGCGGCGCGCGCTTCCGCTTCGACATGGCGACCGTCACCGGCACCGAGAACGTGCTGATGGCCGCCGTCCTGGCGCGCGGCACGACGGTGCTCGACAACTGCGCGCGCGAGCCGGAGGTGGCCGACCTCGCGGCCCTGCTCAACGCCATGGGGGCGCGGATCGAGGGTGCCGGCACCGACCGCATCGTCGTCGAGGGCGTCGAGGCGCTCGGCGGCGCCGTGCACCACGTCATTCCCGACCGCATCGAAGGGGGGACCTACCTGATCGGCGCGGTGATGACCGGCGGCGACGTGCTCCTCGAAGGGGCCGAGGCCGCCGATCTGGCGCTCGTCCTCGAAAAATTGGCCGATTCCGGGGCGCGGGTGGAGGTCACGGCGGCCGGCATCCGCGCCGCCGCCGGCGGCCGGCTGGCGGCCCGCGACGTCGAGACCGCCCCCCACCCCGGCTTCCCCACCGACCTCCAGGCGCAGTGGATGGCGCTGACGACGCAGGCCGCGGGGGCGGCGACGATCCAGGAGCGGATCTTCGAGAACCGCTTCCAGCACGCGCCGGAGCTGGCGCGCATGGGGGCAGACGTGCACGTCGACGGCAGCAGCGCGCGCGTCCACGGCCCGACGCCGCTGACCGGCGCCAACGTCATGGCCACCGACCTCCGCGCCTCCGCCTGCCTGGTGCTGGCCGGTCTCGCCGCCCACGGCACCACGGTCGTCGAGCGCATCTACCATCTCGACCGCGGCTACGAAGGCATGGAACTCAAATTGCAGTCCCTCGGCGCCCAGGTGGAGCGACATCCAGAGGCGACGGCGGCCTAACGGCCGCCGCCGCCACCTCTTCCGCGCCGCGATTCACCGCGTCCGCTCCCCGAGCCGGCTGCCCAGCCGAGCGGTTCGCGATGATCGCCGCCGTCGCCACCCTCCTCCTCGCCCTCCAAGCCGCGCCGCCTGCTCCGGACGATCCCCGCGCCGATCTCGTCGCCCTACAGCTCGCCGGCCGCCCGCGCGAGGCGCTGGCCCGCGCCGAGCGCGAGCTCGCCGTGCGCCCCGCCGCCGCCCGCGCCGGCGGGCTCGACTACCTGCGCGGGCACCTGCTCGACCTCCTCGGCCGCCCCGCCGAGGCGATGGACGCCTTCGGCGCGGCGCTGACCCACACGCCGCGGCTCATCCTCCACAGCCGCTACCGCATGGCGCTCGACCAGGAGCGCCTGGGCCACCCCGAGGTGGCGGCGGGATTGATCGCCGGCGGCATCCGCGCGCAGCCCGAGTCGCCGCTCCTGCCCGAGGCGCTGCGCCTCCTCGAGCGCACGCTGGCGCAAGGGGGGGACTGCCGCGTGCTGCGCGGGCTGCTCCCGGCGCGCTTTTCTCCGCTGGACGGCCGGCGCGTGGTGCTGCTGCAGGCCGACTGCGCGCTGCGCGGCGGCCAGAGCGAGCCGGCGCGGCGGGGCTATCTCGGGCTCCTCGACCGCGACGTGCGCGACGAGACGGCGCGCGACGCGGCCGAGCGGCTGGCCGCGCTGCTGCCGGCCGGGACGGGAGGGCGGGCGGCGCTCCGCCTCGGGCAGACCTTCCACCACCACCGGGAGTGGGAGGCGGCGCTGGGCTGGCTGCGGACGGCGCTCGCCGGCGGCGGCATCTCGGCCGCCGAGCGGCTGGAGGCGCGCTACGCCGTCGGCCGCGCGCTCTTCTTCCGCGACGACTTCGCCGCCGCCGCGGCCGTCTTCGGCGAGTCGGCCGCGCGCGTCGCGGCAGCCGAAGCGCGGGCGGGCGCCCTCTACCAACAGGCGCGCGCGCACGAGCTGCGCGGCGAGCGGGGGCGCGCCCTCGCCGCCTTCCGCGCCGCTTACGACGCGAGCCCGGCCGGCGAGTGGGGAGCGCCGGCGCTCTTTGCCGCCCTCCGGCTCCACTGGCTGGCCGGGCAGGAGCGCCCGGCGCTCGGCTTCTACGGCCTCCTGCAGTCGCGCCGCGAATGGCGCGAGCAGAGCGGGCGCGCGGCTCTCTTCCTCGCCGCCTCCGACCTCGCGCGCGGCCGCCACGACCGCGCCCGCGGCTGGCTGGCGCAAGCGGCGCTCGGCACCCCCGAGGACCCGATCGAGCTGGCCTACTGGCGCGGGCGGCGGGCGGAGGCGGCGGGAGACGAGATCGGCGCGGTGCGCGCCTACGCCGCGGCGGCGCGCGAGGACCCCGCGAGCCCGTTCGCGCGGGCGGCGCTGGCGCGCGCCGCGGCGCCGGCCCTCGCGGCGACCGCGGCCGCCGAGGCGCGGCGGCTGGCCGGCTCGCGCGCACCGGCCGACCTCCACACCGCCTGGCTGCTCACGCCGGGCTCGCGCACCGGCCAGGCGGCGCGTGCCGCGCTGCTGCGCCGGCTGGCGGGCGATCCGGGGGCGGCGCCGTTCCTCCTCCTGACGCAGGTGCCGGTCGAGCGCTGGCCGCTCTGGAGGGAAACACTGGAGACGCCCGAGGAGGTGCTCCTCGGGCTCGGCCTCTGGCGCGAGGGGGCGCCGGCGGTGGGCGCGCGC